>DASTKA010000622.1:0-2619 GCA_035716165.1 Mycobacterium sp.
CAGGTATGCGCCGGCCTCGCCACTCATCGTCTCCGCCCAGCGCTGCGACTGCGGGATGCGCGGGCCCGACTGAATAGTCAGCGACGATGTCAGCACCAGGTAGATCAAGACGGGCACGAACAGCACCAGCGCCACCCGCCAGTCGACAGCGAACAGGTAGACCAGCACCGCGACCGGCGCGACGGCAGCGGCCACCGCATCCGGGACGGCGTGGGTGACCAGGTAGTGCAACGACAGCGTGTCGTCCTGCAGCAGCTGCTTGATCGACCCCGACCCGCGTGCGGTGAACCAGCCCAGGGGTAGCCGAGAAAGCTTGTGCAACAGTCGTTCCCGCAGATCACGGGCGAATCGCGCGTCGACGACGTGGAGCCAGAGCGTGAGGGCGGCGCCGAGCAACGCACCCAGTCCGACCAGTGACACCGCGGCGATGCCGATGTCCCACAGGCGGGACGCGGGCGCCCCGGAAACGAGCAGCCGGGCCAGCTCGACCAGCAACACGAACGGCGCCAGTTGCACCAGCGTGATCACCGCCTGCAGCACCCCCGAGGCGACGAGCGCCGACCGCAGTGGCGCAAGCACACGGCCGGCGCCCTGGGCGCGCCAGTTCCCGCGGGCACCCGCGGCGGATACCTGCTGGGTCGAATCCGGCCGCGCCGCAACGTCTTCCGCGGACATGCTGGGAGCGACGTGATCGGGCGCGTCCGGCTCGTCGCCGCGCCGGGTGCCCATCGCCCGCCCGGCGCTCCAGTAGGCCTGGGCGTGCACCACCGATTTGGGAAAGCCGAATTCGTCGCGCAGCCGTGTTCGCACCCGCTTGAGCGTCGTGGCTTCCGGCGTCGCCCACGCATACCAGTTGGACCAATCCCGGCTCTCGATCGCGGCGGCCAGCGACTTCTCGCCACGGCGGGCAACCCAGTGCAGCCGCAACCGAGGATGCTGCGCGACGGGGATCAACGTGTCGTTGTCGTCGTGCTGTTCGAGGTACATCTCGATCGGGACGTCGTCGGGGACGACCCCGATGATCCCGTTCATCCCCGGGATGGACGCCGAGTCACCGATCAGCAGGTAACCGGCCGGCTGTTCGTCGGGCATGTCGAATCGCGACGAGCCCATCAGCGCCATGACCGCGATGGTTGCGCCGGGCTGCACGGTGCGCGCCCACAACGACGCCGGCCCGGCGGGATCGTGCAGCACGATGTCGACCGCGAAACGCCCGGCGGGAACATCCGCCTCCGAGATCGTGTACGCCCGCTGGAATTCCGTCTTCGATCCGTCCGGATCCGGGAACCAGAACCGCAGCCACGCAGCCGGTTCGGCGTCGACGTCTTCGAACAGGGTCGGCGACGTCATGCGCACCCGCACGAAGTGTGGCGCGATTCGGACGGTTTCGATCACCGTGGCGATGTGGTCGCGCGCGCCGAAACTGCGCAGCATCGCACCGGAGAATCCGCGTGCCATCAGCGGTCCTTTCTCGCGGCGCTCCGCGCCGCGACGACCTAGCCAAACTAAGGGTTGCCTTACCATAGGTCAACTCGGTGCGGGTCCACTCATTACCCTGGAAAACGTGAGTGTTGAGTCAGCCGCGCCCGTGCTGCTGTACGACGGGGTCTGCGGGGTGTGCAACCGGTCGGTGCGCGCGATCCTTCGTTTCGATCCCACCGGCCCCCTGCGCTTCGCGGCCTTACAGAGTGTCTTCGCGAAGGCGATCATCGAGCGTCACCCGGAGATCGGAAACGTCGACTCGGTGGTGTTCGTCGATGATCCCGGCCTGCCCTCGGAACGGGTGGCTGTCCGATCGCGGGCCGTGCTGCACGTGGCGGGCTATCTCGGCGGAGCGTGGCGCGCGTTCACGATCGCCCGCGTGATTCCGGCTCCGTTGCTCGACTGGCTGTACGACAGATTTGCCGCAATCCGCTATCGCGTCGGCGGCACGTACGACAGCTGTCCGCTGCCGGCCCCGGAGATCCGCGCCCGCTTCGTCGACGGTTGAGCGGCGTTAGTCGGTGGCCGGCGCGGAGGCCAGGTCCGCTTCGGACTCCTGCCGCTTCAGCTTGGCCAGCCTGCGGTCTTCTTCTGCCGCTTGGCGGTGCTTGACCGCAGACCTGCGGTGCACCTCCGTGTGCGAGACGCCTTGTATGACGGTTTGATCCTGGATTCTCGCGACCCGCTCATGCTGGGCTGCGGATTCCTCGAAACTGTGCGCCGCGGACAACCCCGCGCGGGCGGCACGTTCGCGCGCCGCGGCGGCGTTGTGTTCGGCGCGCTCGACATCTGCAATGGTGACGGAGGTTTCGCCTCGTGGTGATGGCTGGTTTGCAGTGGACATGGCGTCTCCCTTGTGAGCCGTGAGTTCCAAATACCCGCCAGGAAGCTTTTGATGCCGACCCGTTGAATATTTCATTTTGAGTGTTGACTGCGGGCGGAGGGACTCGAGCCGCCATCCATGAGCCATCAAGGCAAGCGGACTGGGGCGCCGTCTGCGGGCATGAAACCAACCAGCCACCCGGAATTGCATCATTTGGCCCTTTTGCAGCAACGCTGCCGAAGCTACGATCTTCCTGCACGGAGAATTATGATGCTCAGCCCAGCTAATCGTTTGGCACTCGTCGTCGCGGCCGT
>DASTKA010000623.1:0-3576 GCA_035716165.1 Mycobacterium sp.
CCGCGAGTCTTTCGCTGCCGGTTTGGGTGATCCGCAACGTCGCGCCTTCGGCCAGCAGGCCCGCCGCCGTCAGCCGCTCGACAATCGGGGTGATGTCGCTGAGGTCCGCGCCCAGCGTCGCAGCCAGGTCGGCGGGGCTTATCCGGCCTTTGAGCCGGACCCCTTGCAGCACCGCCAATTCGGTCATGAGGCGGCCACAAGGCGCAGCGCCCTCAGCATCACGATCAGCGGGGTCGCCGAAATCACGTCGGCGTGCCCGCCGTCCAGAGCGGCGCGCACCCCGGCCTCGGAGCTGTCTTCCAGCCGCACGTGGTCGCCTGCGGTGTGGGCACGCAGCGGGCTGAGCCGCCGCGCGATTGCGGCCAGTTCACGCAGTTCCGGTGTATCGTCTTCCGACCACGCCGCGAGGCTCAGGTTGCCTTCGCGCACTTCGCCTTCCGCGCCGTCGACCGTGATGTGCCTGCCGGCCAGCGAGGCCGCGACACCCTGGCCGCAGCCCACCACGGCCACTCGGCCCAGTTCACGGCTCACCACGGCCGCATGGCTGGCGGCACCGCCGACCTCGGTGACAATGGCCTGCGCGGCCAGCATGCCCGACACGTCCTCGGGACGCGTGTGGTCACGCACCAGGATCACCGGCTCGCCGCGATCGGCGGCGTGCAGCGCCTCGTCGACATCGGTGTACGCCGTGCCCGAGGCCACGCCGGGGCAGGCGGGCAATCCCTTGGCCAAAAGCGGTGCGGCCAAGCGTATTTCCGGCTGGAGCGCCGGTTTCAGCAGGGTCAGGACGTGCGCCGGGGTCACCCGGCGCAGTGTCTCCGCGTCATCGATGAGTCCCTCGTGCCGCAGTTGCAGTGCCGAGCGCACCACCGCCTGCGCCGAGCGCTCCGCCGACCGTGTCTGCAGCAGCCACAGCTTGCCGTCCTCGACGGTGAACTCGATCTCCTGTATGTCGGAGTGCAGTCGTTCCAGGATGCCGGCGGCAGCAACCAGCTCGTCGTAGACGGCCGGCTGATCATCGCGCAGGGCATCGATCGGTTCGACGTCGACTGATCCCGACACCACGTCGTCGCCCTGGCCGCCCGGCAGCCATTCGCCGAACGTTTCGTTGTCGCCGGTGACCGGGTTGCGCGAAAAGAACGCCCCCGCACCGGAATTAGAGCCATGGTTGCCGAACACCATCGCCTGCACGACCACGGCGGTGCCATGGCGATCGTCGATTCCGTGATGGGCGCGATAGGCAACCGCGCGCGGCGAATCCCACGAGCCGAACACCGCCTCGATGCCTGCACGCAACTGTGCGTACGGATCGGACGGCACCTCATGTTCGCCGACGCCGACGATGCGTTGATACATCTCCGAGAACCGCCGGCGGGTGTCGCGGGCGAACGCCGGGTTGGCGTCCGCCGCCAGGTCCTGCTCGACGGCATCGTTGATGCCGAGGTCCAGGATGGTGTCCATCATGCCCGGCATGGACTGGGTGGCTCCGGAGCGCACGCTGACCAACAGTGGACTCGGGCCACGCCCGAACGTGCGCGAGGTCTGTGCCTCGAGCCAGCGCATCCGGTCCAGCACGTCATCCCAGATGGCGTCCATGGTCGCCGCGGGATCGGCCAGATAGCGCAGTCCCACCGCGGTGGTGATGCAGAACGCGGGCGGCACCGGCAGATTGTTCCGGCGCATCGCCTCGATGCCGTGGCCCTTGTTGCCCAGCAGTCCCCGCGGGTAGCTCGATTTTCCGTCCAGCAACACCACGGAGTGCTCGAGAGGAGGGACCCCTTGTCCGCTTGACGCGTTACGGTGGGCACCGCCTCGTGCGGTACGAGCCGTGGTGCACCCCCTTCGTGGTGTAGCAAATCATCGGGCCGAAGTCGGAATGCCCGCTATGTTCCCACATGGACCAGCGGATAAAGCGATGTAGCTGCTCGGCGGCTCTTGTCTTTCCACCCGGGCCATGCTCTAGGTTTACAGTTATGACTTCATATGACACGTTCCATGATGTCGGAGTGTTGATCCTGCGGCTGGTGTTGGGCGTGACGTTGGCAGCGCATGGCTACAACAAGTTCTTCGGCGGCGGCCGCATCCCGGGCACGGCGAGCTGGTTCGAGAGCATCGGCATGAAACCCGGTAAGTTTCACGCCACCGTGGCGGCGACCACGGAACTCGCAGCCGGCCTGGGCTTGGCCGCCGGGTTTCTGACGCCGATCCCGGCGGCGGGCTTCGTCTCGCTGATGGTGGTCGCGGCCTGGACGGTGCATCGTGCCAACGGCTTCTTCATCGTCAAGGAGGGCTGGGAGTACAACCTGGTGCTGGCGGTCAGCGCCGTGGGTGTGGCCACGTTGGGCGCGGGCAAGTTCAGCCTGGATCATCTGGTCTTCGGGAAGAACTGGATGGACGGCTGGCACGGATTGCTGATCTCGGTGGTGCTCGGCCTGGCCGGCGCCATTGGACAGCTGGCGATCTTCTATCGGCCGCCGGCCAAGCAGGCCGGCTGATCGGGGGTCGACCCAATCACCGTTCGCTGGATCTTTATTCGGGGTTGACCGCAATGCCAAAAGGCATGTTGGTGGTTGAAGGTACTTTTCCTAAATGCAGCTCAGGCGCTGTGAGAGCTTTCATGCGACCAATCGTGACTCCGGGCAGCGATAAATGCGACGCTTATGCCGTGAGCGCAATAGGGGTGGCCGAATTCGGCGCCTTTTGAGCGTCCGGACCCGCAGCTTATCGGAGCATTTCGAGCCGAATACCCTCCGACTCTAACTGCCATGGCGAATATCGGTTCGGCGCTCTGGGGCCCACCCAAAATGACGGGCTCGGCATCACGTCCAGGCTCCCGGTGCAAGGGACTCAGGGCCGAAGGGCTCCGGCCAACTGCCCCTCGCGCGCAATCAATCCCCGAGCGCGCCTGCTGCGCGAATGAAACGCCCATCCATCAGCGCCGGCACCGTTCGAGCGCTCTCCCCGCTCCACCGCTAGGAGCAATCCCCACGAGCCCATCAACACTGCGGTCAGCGTCACGACCGCTGCACCAGCCTTCAGCATGCGCCGCTTGGGGCTTTTTGTGTTCATTGAGCGTTCCGCCGTCACCGGGCACGCGGAATAACTAAAACCTCACCCAGCCTATTCGTCATGTGACTAACGAAATCCGACGCCGATGCGGTGGGCGACAATTGCATCGGAGCACCCGTCTGCATTAGTAGACTTATGTCTAACCAGGCTGACGGTGACGACCGGCCCGGTGACCGGGATGATTGGTTCGAACTGCGGCAATTGCCAATCGCAATGGTCGATTAATAATCGACAAATCACGCCGTATTGTAGGGCATATAGTGATATTTCCGGGCGTCTTCGCCGCGGTGAGACGAAACCGAGCAGACGGCGAATCGACTGGCGCGCAAAGATTCCGGATCGCTCTCCAGTTAATCAAGCCGCTCGGCACGGATTACCAACTCGCCGCCGCGGACAAGGAACGCAGTTCTGCAGCGACGCCTCTAATAGTTCAACGGCGACAGGTTGAATGGATCGCTCTCGAACTATCCGATTGGCGGCCGGCGTCGACACGCTCCGACGGGTGAG
>DASTKA010000624.1:0-4715 GCA_035716165.1 Mycobacterium sp.
AGGTAATTCGGTCGTTTCCTGGCTTCCGGCTAGGCGGGTTCAAAGCGAGATTGCAGCTTTATCGCCTTTCGGTGCCGTGCATGGATGCGGGCTCAGACATGCAGGGTGGGGCGGTAGATGAGCTCCTGGGTGCTGCCGTCGAGCGTCCGGCTCTCGATCAGCTCGAGGTCGAAGTCGACCGCCCCCTTGAAGATCGGGTCCGCTCCGTTCTGACCGGTGATCACAGGGAAGAGCGTCACCTGGACGCGGTCGACCAGGCCGGCGGCCATCAGCGCTCGGTTCATCGATAGGCTGCCATGCGAGCGCAACGGCACCTGGCACTCCTCCTTGAGCCGGGCGACGATGTCGACGGCGCCACCGCTCGCGACGGTCGCGTCAGGCCAGTCGAGAGGTCCGTCCAGGGTGGTTGACACCACCGTCGCCGGCAGGTCTCTCAATCGGGTGACCCATGGGTCGCGCACGTCGGAATCCTCGGTGCTCTCGGCCAGCATCTGCGCGAACAACCGATATGTGTTGGCGCCGATCACCATTCGCTGCTCCTCGCTGTACAGCGCGAGACGGCGGTCGAGCAGTTCTGGGCCTTGCTTGCCCCAGTAACCGCCCCAGTCGCCGCCACTGACCCCGCCGAAGCCGTCGAGGCTGGAAAAGACATCGAAGGTGTAGGTCACAGTCATTGATGCTCTCCTCGAGTGCAGTTGACGGCGTGTCCGGGATACAGACTCGAAGCGATGGCGAAACTCATCGCGCTCGAGCGACAACGCCGCCGCCGGGTCGAGCGCTCGGTGTGACGCGTCCGCTACCCGGACGCAACTAATACATGGAAACGCCGCCGCCGGCATCTGGGAGGGTGGCCCCCGCCACCGGAGGCAACGCCCAAGCCATGGTGCGGATTTCCGTTCATGTGCTCGGGAACCTTTGACCTGCGGCCGCTGCGAAAGAGGCTTTACAGCAGCGAAATCCACGAAGCGCGTCACGCCGCCGGGCGGGCGTCACCCCAACGACAGGCGCCTCCGTTTTAGCCGGCCGGCGGTATCACCGGCGGACGGCATTGGTTGGCGCCCGGGTCCCACCACCAACCGTTATCGCACGCGAGCGGTTGTGGCCCGACCCCCAACGGTCGGCAGATATTAGCCGTCGGGTCCCACCACTGGCCCGGGTCGCACGCCAAGGGCTGCGGCCCGACCCCGAGCGGCCGGCAGACCTTGCCGGACGGGTCCCACCACTCGCCGGCGGCGCAATCAGCCTTACTTACCGCCGGCGTCAACACCGTCACGGCTGCCATTGATGCGAACGCCAACATCGCGATGACGACAAGATGGCGAATGAACGTCCTCATTGGTCCTCCCCTCGTGCCTATCTATTTATAGAACCCAGCCGGGGCACGGAGGTCAATAGCGCTTTTGCGCGCTGGCTTTAGCGGCACATCGCCGATGAATTCTGGGCAATCCACCGGTCAGACCTTTCGGACGGACAATTCGAGAGCAAAGGTGGAGTCATGTCCCCCGAACACACAGCCTTGCCGCCGGTCGTCGATCACCGAGCCTGGCGCGCCGCGCTCGATGAACTGCGCAAACGCGAGAAGGCCGCCACCCGCGAACTGGACGCGATCGCCGCCCAGCGGCGGCGGCTGCCGATGGTGGAGTTGCCCGACTACACCCTGATCGGCGCCCAGGGGCCGATCCGCCTGCTCGACGTATTCGACGGGCGATCGCAGCTGATCGTCTACCACCACATGTGGTCCGACGGCGCGGAGTGGCAATGCGGCGGGTGCACCGGCTTCACGTCGCAATTCACCCGACTGGAATTTCTCGACAATTACGACGCCCGGTTCGTCATCGTCACCAACGGACCGATCGACGAAGCGCTCGCCTACAAGCAGAAGGTCGGCAACAGGATGGACTGGTATTCGTCGTCGCAGAGCCCTTTCGCCGCCGACATGGACGCACCACCCGGGGGCGGTTTCGGGGTCAACGTGTTCCTGCGCGACGGCGACACGGTGTACCGCACTTGGCACACGAATGGGCGAGGCACCGAGCAACTCAGTCACTCGTTCGGGCTGCTCGACATCCTGCCGTGGGGGCGCCAAGAGGAATGGCTCGATTCGCCACCAGGTTGGCCGTCGCGGCCCACCTACTCGGGGTGGCTCGACTCCCCCGCTATTGCAGCCGCCTATGGACCCGCACCGAAGGAGGACAAATCATGAGCGCCGCCGAACGGTACGTGATCACCCGCACCATCGCCGCCACCCCGGCCGCGATCTTCGCAGTCCTGGCCGACCCCTGCCGCCATCAGAACACCGAGCCCACCGATTGGGTCCGCGACGCGGTGGATACCGCCCCGATCACCGGTGCGGGACAGATGTTCGCGATGAACATGTTCCTCGTCCAGGCGGGCGGCGACTACGTCACCCACAATCTGGTCAATGTGTTCGAGCCGGACCGCGCCATCGGCTGGATGCCGGGGATGCTCGACGACGCGGGCAATCACACTCCGGGTGGCTGGTACTGGCGTTACGACCTCGTCCCCAATGGCGATCGCACCGACGTCACCCTCACGTACGACTGGAGCGGCACGCCGCAGGCTTTCCGGGACCGCGTCGGCGAGATGCCCATCTTCGGCGAGGATTACCTGGCTACGTCATTGGCCGCCCTGGAGCGCTCCATCGCGAGCTGATCACCGCATGCGTCGGAACACCAGACCGCCGTCATTCGGCCTCCACACCGCTGAGGCGTTGGAGCACGCGAAGAAAGACGTTGCGTTCTTCGGCCGTCAGTTGGGACAGCCATCGTTCCTCGCCGCGTTGGATCTCGACCTGCACCAAGTTCTTGGCTTTGCGTCCGGCCGGCGTGATCTCGAGTAGTCGGACCCGGCGGTCTTCGGGGTCGGGGCGGCGCTCGATGAATCCCCGTTGTTGAAGCTCGTCGAGTGTGGCGATGATTCTTGTCTTGTCGGCGCCAATGGCTTCGGCGAGAGCGGCTTGCGTCCGTATCGGCGATTTGTCCAGTGCGCTGAGGACCACGTATCCCCACATGCTCACGTGGTGAGCGGCAAGGATCGGCAGTTCGGCCGTTACCAGGTCTCGAAGTAACGGATGCAACATCGCCGCAAGGTCGTTCCGCCGGGGCTTTGGTGGCATGCCGTCATGGTAAGCATTGCCATAATGTACGCATACGCATATGGTAAGCATATGCCTACTAATATCCCCGAAGTCCGGTCCTACCATCGGATCGCCGTGCTGCACTCCATCGCCCTGGTTGACTCTGTCCGAGCTTCCGATCTGCACGCGCCCACCCCTTGCGTTGGCTGGAACCTCGCCGAACTGCTCGCGCACATGACCGCCCAGCATCGTGGATTCGCGGCGGCAGCGCGGGGATTCGGAGAGAGCCCCGACGCGTGGCGAGCCGACGCTGTGATGGGTGCGATCACCGTCGACCCCGGCGGCGCCTACGCCGACGCAGCCCGCGATGTCCTGGCCGCCTTCGCCGATGATGCGGTACTCCAGGCGCCGTTTGCGCTTCCCGACTTCGGGCCCAAGGCGACGTTCCCCGGAGCCATCGCCATCGGGTTCCACTTCGTCGACTACGTAGTACATGGCTGGGACGTCGCCGAAGCACTGGGTGTGGCCTACGGCCTCCCCGACGACGTCGTCGAAGCGGCGTTGCCCTTGGCCCTCTCCGTGCCTGACGGCGATTATCGCGAGACGGCGGACGCGCCGTTCGCGCCCGCCGTCGACGCCCCGAGCTCCACGAATCTAGACCGCATTCTGCGCCATCTCGGCCGTAGCCCCGATTGGGCTCAGGTGCAATCGCGACTTGCGAACTAGGGCGAACTTCGCAATGAATCAACGAAATTGATTGCGGAACAATAGAATACAATTCGGCAACTGACCGGGCCCCCGGCCGCCGTCCGGGCCACTCGAACGCTACCGTCCGCACGTTTCCTCAAGTCCGTCGGCTGGTTGGTTTGGGCATTCATGGTTCCCCACGGCGGTGCTGGGGTACAGACTTGTGCAATGGATCCAAGTGAACTTCCCGCCGTCCCGCTCACCGGGGCGCCCCCGCCAGCCGAGTGGTCCGTGCGCCGGGTCCATGCGTCGACGTTTAGGCGGCCGGCGTGATGGTGAACGAATCGCGCCCGACGCTGAACGGCCTCTCGGACATACGCGCGTTCTTTCACACGAACAAGGTGCCGCTCTACTTCATCTCGCCGACCCCGTTCAACCTGCTCGGCGTTGACCGCTGGATTCGAAACTTCTTCTACCTGACGTACTTTGACTCATTCGAGGGCACGCACTCGCGCGTATTCGTGCCCCGGCGACGCGACCGTCGTGACTTTGACTCCATGGACCAGGTGTGCAGCCACCTGCTGTCCGACCCCGAGACGCTCGAGTTCATCGCGGGTAAAGGTCCCGGCGGCAAGTGTTGCTTTGTGATGATGAACGAGGAGATCCAGGCCCTCGCGCGGTCGGCGGGCCTCGAGGTCATGCATCCGCCGATCGAGCTGCGCAATCGCCTGGGCTCCAAGCTCGTCATGACGCGCCTGGCCAACGAGGCGGGTATACCGAGCGTGCCTAACACGATCGGGCGGGCCGGCTCCTACGACGAACTGCTGACGCTCGCGCAAGACGCCGGGCTGGGAGATGACCTCGTCATTAACGCCGCGTACGGCGCCGCCGGCAGCGGGACGTTCTTTGTGCACGGTCAGCGCGACTGGGA
>DASTKA010000625.1:0-5359 GCA_035716165.1 Mycobacterium sp.
CTTGCGGCTTGTGCTCGGCCGCCAGCTCGACCGCGGTCGTATCGCTGATGGTGGAATGGATCGCGATGACGGTGCCGGGCTTCGCGTGGGCCGCCAGTTCGCCGACCACCTCACGCACCTGGGCGTCGTTGAGCACGGTGACGTGGACGATGTCGGCGGCGGCGACGTCGGCGACGCTGTCGGCCAGGCCGGCGCCCTTTTCGGCCAGTGGCGTCATCGCCTCGGTACGGATGTCGTAAACCGTTACCCCGCCGGGCCATTCGGTCATCTTCGTCGCCATCGGCGCGCCCATGTTGCCCAGGCCGATGTAGCCGAGCCTCAGCTGATCAGTCATACGACACTGCCTCCCGTCACGACCGGATTATCTGTCCGCCGTCGACATTGAAGATCTGCCCGGTGATCCAGGATGCTTCGCCAGAGAGCAGGAACAGGCACATGCCGACCAGGTCCTCGGGCGTGCCCATCCGCGACAGCGGCAGACCCTTGACGATGTCGTCGACCATCTCCTTGGGGGTGGTCGTCCGGTTGGCCTCGGTGTCGATGGGGCCCGGGGCGATGGCGTTGATCCGGATCTTCTGGCCGCCCAGTTCGCGGGAGAGCTGCTGGGTCAGACCGTTGAGCCCCACCTTGGCCAAAGCGTAGTAGTTCGCGTAAAGCCAGGCGGCGGTGGATGATTGGTTGACGATCGCCCCACCCCCGCGTTTGGCCATCTTCTTGTACACCGCGCGGGTGCACCACAGCGCCCCGTCCAGGTTCACGCTCATGAACTTCCGGTAGTACTCCGGGTCGATTGTGAGCAGGAAGTCCAGCTTCATGCCGCCAAAGATCGCGGCGTTGTTGACCAGGTAGTCGATGCCGCCGAATTCGGCCAGCGTGCGGTCGGCCATCTCCTTGGCCGATGCGGGGTCGGACACGTCCACCGGAATGCTGATGGCGGTTCCGCCGTCGGCGACGATCTGCTTTGCCACGGCGTCGGCGGCCTCGGCGTTGATGTCGGCGACCACCACCGCCGCGCCCTCGCGGGCCAGCGCCTCGGCGTACGCCTGCCCGATGCCGCCACCGGATCCGGTGACGATGCCGACTTTATTCTCGAATCGCATGTTTTCCTCTCGGTCGCCTGGTTGGCGTGGTCACTGCACGGCGGTGGCGATGGTCTTGACTTCCAGGTATTCCTCGAAGCCGGCCAGTCCCATCTCGCGTCCATTGCCGGATTGCTTGTATCCGCCGAACGGCGCGTCGGCGGAGTACCAGACGCCGCCGTTGACATTGACGGTGCCCACCCGCATCCGCGCGGCGAAGTTGGCCGCACGTTCGGGGTCGGCGCCGAACACGGTGCCCGACAAGCCATATGGCGAGTCGTTGGCGATGCGCAGCGCGTCGTCCTCGCCGTCGTAGGCGATCACGGTGAGCACCGGCCCGAAGATCTCCTCGCGGGCGGGCCGCGCGTCGTTGGTCAGCCCCGCGATCACGGTGGGCTCGATGAAGAAGCCGCGGTCCCTGTCCGCCGGGCGGCCGCCGCCACAGGCGAACGTTCCGCCCTCGGCGATCGCGAGATCGAGGTAGCTCTGCACGCGGTCCCGTTGACGGGCGGAAATCACCGGCCCGCATACGGTTCCGGGGTCGTCCGGGTCACCGGGCTTGATCGAGCCCATGGTGCCCGCCGCGATGGAGACGGCCTCGTCATAGCGGGCTCGCGGCACCACCAGCCGGGTCGTGATGGCGCAGCCCTGCCCGGCATGCATGGCCGCGGTGAACGCCGACATCGAGCACGCCCCGCCCAGGTCGGCGTCGTCGAGGACGACGAACGCCGACTTGCCGCCGAGTTCCAGGAACACCCGCTTGATGGTTGCGGCGGCGTCGCCCATCACGCTGCGGCCGGTCGCCGTCGAGCCGGTGAACGAAACCATGTCCACCCGAGGGTCTTTCGATAGCAGCGCCCCCATACGGTGGTCGTCCGACGTGACGATGTTGAGGACACCGGGCGGGAAGTCGGTGTGTTCGGCGATGATTTCGCCGAGCACCGCGGCACACCAAGGAGTGTCCGGCGCGGGCTTCAACACCACGGTGTTGCCGGCGGCCAGGGCGGGCCCCAGTTTGGCGAGGTTGATCTGATGCGGGAAGTTCCACGGGGTGATGGCGCCGACCACGCCGACGGCTTCGCGGGCGATCGTGCGCCGGGTCGGGATGCCCATCGGCGAAGCCTGGCCGAGATCGGAGTTCCATTCGTAGGACTCGGCGGTGTCGGCCGCGAAGCTCAGGTCGCCTACCGGTCCCTCCAATTGGGCGGCCGAGGTGAGCATCCGCGGGGCGCCGACCTCGGCGATGGTGATGTCGCGCAGTTCTTCGATGTGGTCTCGCATCGCGTCGCGAAGCTGCCGTATGCAACGCACCCGCAGTTCGGTGTTGCGGGACCAGTCCGTGTCGTCGAAGGCGCGCCGCGCGGCGTCGATGGCGCGGTCCATGTCGGTGGCGTCGGCGTTGGCGGCAACGCCCAGCACCTCCTCGGTCGCCGGGTTCACCGTGGGGAAGTTGCCGGCGCTACCGGCCGACAGCTTGCCGTCGATGAACAGTTCACTCACGCCGTCGGCCAACAAGGCCATGTCCCGCTCCCGTCTGCGCGCGGCAACCGCCACGCCGTCTAGTGGACAGTTGTCCGATATTGTCCGATCGAACCATAGTCGTCCGGCCATCGAAGGTGCAAGGGCCTCTCGCGGATAGCGAGCACGATGCGGCGCTATCAACGCCCTAAGCTGCACATTTTCAGGTTTCACTTGCTTCGTGGCGATCCAATCCACTAGCTTGGACATGTGTCCAGCGACGCACTGGTAACGATGACATCCGACGGCGACCGCCAGACCGGTCAGCCGTCGCGCAACCGTCGCCAGGAGGAGACCTTCCGCAAGGTGCTCGCGGCCGGCATCGAAACACTGCGCGAGAAGTCCTACGCCGACCTGACTGTGCGCGCGGTGGCCGCTCGAGCCAAGGTCGCCCCGGCCACCGCCTACACCTATTTCTCGTCGAAAAACCATCTGATCGCCGAGGTCTACCTGGACCTGGTACGGCAGGTCCCGTACTTCACCGATGTCAACGAGCCGATGACCACCCGGGTGGAACAGGTGCTGCACCACCTCGCCCTGGTGGTCGCCGACGAGCCCGAGGTCAGCGCCGCATGCACGACTGCATTGCTCGGCGGTGGCACGGATCCCGCGGTCGGCGCGGTGCGCGACCGCATCGGCGCGGAGATCCACCGCCGCATCGCCACCGCCATCGGGCCCGGGGCCGACGCGAACACGGTGGCCGCGCTCGAAATGATGTTCTTCGGTGCATTGGTACAGGCGGCGAGCGGCCAGTTCACCTATCACCAGATCGCCGACCAATTGGCCTACGTGGTGAGTCTGATCTTGCCCGGGCCCGGCGAGACGAACCAGGAGACAAGAACTTAAATGACCGTCCATGTGGGCGACCACGAGCTGGTCCTCGATCCCTACGACTACGACTTCCACGAAGACCCGTACCCCTACTACAAGCGGCTGCGTGACGAGGCCCCGCTTTATCGCAATGACGAGCTGAAGTTCTGGGCGTTGTCGCGCCACCAAGACGTGCTGCAGGGATTCCGCAACAGCACAACGCTTTCCAACAAATACGGCGTCTCGCTGGACCCGGCGTCGCGCGGCCCGCACGCGAGCAAGACGATGTCATTCCTGGCGATGGACGATCCCGCCCATCTGCGGCTGCGCACCCTGGTGTCAAAAGGCTTCACCCCCCGCCGAATTCGCGAACTCGAGCCCCGGGTCACCGAGATCGCGACACAGCATCTCGACATCATGCTGGACAAGGCCAAGGACGGCGCGGTCGACTACATCGACGAGTTCGCCGGCAAGCTGCCCATGGACGTCATCTCCGAGCTGATGGGTGTCCCCGAGCCGGATCGGGATCAGGTCCGCGCCTGGGCCGACGGGGTGATGCACCGCGAGGAGGGCGTCACCGACGTGCCGCCGGAGGCGGTCGAGGCCTCCCTCAACCTGATCGTCTACTACCAGGGGATGGTGGCCGAACGTCGCGAGAAGCCGACCGACGATCTGACCTCCGCGCTGCTGGAGGCCGAAATCGATGGCGACCGGCTCACCGACGACGAGGTGCTCGGTTTCATGTTCCTGATGGTGATCGCCGGCAACGAGACCACCACGAAATTGCTTGCCAATGCCGCTTTTTGGGGGCACAAGACCCCGGATCAGCTGGCGCCGGTCTACGAGGATCTGTCGCGGGTGCCGCTGTGGGTCGAGGAGACCCTGCGCTACGACACCTCCAGCCAAATCCTGGCTCGTACCGTGTCCGGCGAGCTCACCCTCTACGGCACCACCATCCCCGAGGGCGACGTGCTGTTGCTGTTGCCCGGTTCCGGGCATCGCGACGAGCGGGTCTTCGACAACCCCGACGACTACCTGATCGGGCGCGAAATCGGCCCCAAGCTATTGAGTTTCGGTAGCGGCGCACACTTCTGCCTGGGCGCGCATCTGGCGCGGATGGAAGCCCGGGTCGCGCTCACCGAGTTGTTCAAGCGAATCCGCGGGTACGAGGTGGACGAGGCCAACGCCGTCCGCGTCCACTCGAGCAATGTCCGCGGATTCGCTCACCTACCGATGAGCGTGGAGGTCCGCTGAATGCCCCGGTTTGAACCCCTGCCCGAACGCCGGCCCGCCATCGTGGCCGGCGCGTCCTCCGGCATCGGGGAGGCGACCGCCATCGAACTCGCGGCGCACGGCTTCCCGGTCGCCCTGGGCGCGCGCCGGGTCGAGAAGCTCGACGACATCGTCGGGAAGATCAACGCCAACGGGGGTGAGGCGGTCGGATTCCACCTGGACGTCACCGACCCGAACTCGGTGAAATCTTTTGTCGCACAGTCGACCGACGCGCTCGGCGACATCGAGGTGCTGGTGGCAGGCGCCGGCGACACCTACTTTGGCAAGCTCGCCGAGATCACCACCGACGAGTTCGACTCGCAGCTGCAGATCCACCTAGTCGGCGCCAACCGGCTGGCCACCGCGGTGCTGCCCGGCATGCTGGAGCGGCAGCGCGGCGACCTGATCTTCGTGGGTTCCGACGTGGCCCTGCGCCAGCGCCCGCACATGGGTGCCTACGGCGCGGCAAAGGCCGCGCTCGTCGCCATGGTCACCAACCTGCAGATGGAACTCGAGGGCACCGGCGTGCGGGCCTCGATCGTGCATCCTGGCCCGACGAAGACGTCGATGGGCTGGAGCCTGCCGGCCGAGAAGATCGGCCCCGCACTGGAGGACTGGGCCAAGTGGGGCCAGGCCCGTCACGACTACTTCCTGCGCGCGGCGGATTTGGGGCGTGCCAT
>DASTKA010000626.1:0-2769 GCA_035716165.1 Mycobacterium sp.
GACGCCGGGCCGGCCGAGCAGGTGGTCGCTGAGATCACGGAGGCCGGGGGCGAGGCGGTGGCATGCAGCGCGTCGGTGGCGACCCGCGAAGGCGGCGACGCGATCATCGCGACCGCGCTCGAAAACTACGGCGGCATCGACATTCTTATTCACAACGCCGGCAACGTCCGTCGCGCCTCGCTCAAGGAGATGAGCTACGAGGACTTCGACGCCGTGCTCGACGTGCACCTGCGCGGTGCCTTCAACGTTGTGCGGCCGGCGTTTCCGCTCATGTGCGACGCGGGCTACGGACGCATCGTGCTGACATCGTCGATCGGCGGCCTGTACGGAAACCACAACGTGGCCAATTACGCGGCCGCCAAGGCCGGTGTGATCGGGTTGTCCAACGTCGCCGCACTCGAAGGCGCCGCCGAGGGGGTGCGGTGCAACGTGATCGTGCCCGCCGCGGTGACGCGCATGGCCGAAGGCATCGACACTTCGGCCTATCCGCCGATGGGCCCGGAACTGGTCGCGCCCGTCGTGGGTTGGCTCGCGCACGAATCCTGCTCGGTGACCGGGGAACTGTTCATCGCGCTGGCGGGTCGCGTGGCTCGGGCGGTCGTCGCCGAGAGCCCGGGCGTGAGCCGGGCGTCGTGGACCATCGAGGAGGTCGGCGACCACTTGGAGGCGATCCGATACGTCGCGGCGCCACTCATTTTCCCGGTCGTCCCGGATGGACACAACGAGCACATCCGCTACAGCTTCGAGCTGGCGCAGAGGTCAAACGAACTACATGGCCCGAGCGGCCAGGAAGCGCTCAATGGTTAGCCCGACCGGCCCGATGGCCGGGCTGCGCGTCATCGACCTCACCGCGATGGTGATGGGCCCGTACTGCACCCAGATCATGGCCGACATGGGCGCCGACGTCATCAAAGTCGAACCACCGCAAGGGGATAACACCCGCTACATCTCGGTGGGCCCGGCACCCGGCATGAGCGGCGTGTTCGTCAATGTCAACCGCGGCAAGCGCAGCATCGTGCTGGACCTACAAACCGATGCGGGCGCCGGCGCGCTGCGCGCTCTGGTCGAGACCGCCGACGTGTTCATCCACTCGATGCGGGCGAAGGCCGTCGCCAAGCTCGGTTTCGGCTACGACGATGTCGCCGCGATCAACCCGGCGATCGTCTACACCAACTGCTACGGGTACGGGCGACGCGGACCCGATCGCGATCGGCCCGCCTACGACGACACGATCCAGGCCGAATGCGGATTGCCCGCGGTACAACAGCAATTGACCGGCGAGGCCGATTACGTCGGCACCATCATGGCCGACAAGATCGCCGGGCTGACGGCGCTGTACGCGACGACGATGGCGCTGTTCCACCGCGAACGCACCGGAGAAGGACAAGAGGTCGAGGTCGCCATGTTCGAGACCATGGCCTCGTTCATGCTCGTCGAGCATGCCAACGGCGCCATGTTCGACCCGCCGCTGGGGCCCGCGGTCTACCCGCGCACGGTGGCACCCAACCGCCGCCCGTACCGCACCAGCGACGGTTACATCGCCGCGTTGATCTACAACGACAAGCACTGGAACGCGTTCGTGAAAGCCGTTCGGCCACCGTGGGCCAGCGAGCTGTACTCGACGCTGGAGCAGCGCGCCCGTGAGATCGACACCGTCTACGGGCTGCTGGCCGAGACGATGAAAGAGCGGACCACCGCGGAGTGGTTGGCGCTGCTTCGTGAACTCGAGATACCGGCCGCGCCGCTCAACACACCGGGTGCGCTGTTCGACGATCCGCATCTCAACGCCGTCGGCATGTTCGAGACGGTGGACACCCCGCACGGGCCGGTGCGCTTCCCGGGCGTACCCACCTGGTTCTCGCAGACCCCGGGCCGCGTCGCGGGTCCGGCACCCGAACTCGGCGCCGACACCACAGAAGTGCTCGCGGAAATCGACGCGAGCAGACACAAAAGCACCCGACACGCCGTGCCAGAAGGTGCTTTTGCTTGCGAGCGAAAGGAACTTTAACGATGGCTGTGCCCGTCTACAAACGCATCCTCGACTTGTTCGAGGCCGAGGGCGTGAACACCCTGTTCGGCATCCCGGACCCGAACTTCGTGCACATGTTCGCCGAGGCGGATGCGCGCGGTTGGTCGGTGGTCGCACCGCATCACGAGCTGAGCGCGGGCTTCATGGCCGAGGCGGCATCGCGCATGACGGGTAAGCCCGGGCTGTGCATCGGCACGCTGGGCCCCGGCATGGCCAACATCGCCGGAGCGATCCAATGCGCGCTCGTGGAGAATTCGCCGGTGATCTTCCTCGGCGGTCAGCGCGCCCGCATCACGGAGCGGCGGGTGCGACGCGGCCGCATCCAGTTCGTCCAGCAGGAACCACTTTTCGCCGCGGCGGTGAAGTACAGCAGCTCGATCGAGTATGCCGACCAGACCGACGAGATCATCCACGAGGCCATCCGCAAGGCGATGTCCGGCACCCCGGGCCCGTCCTACGTCGAGTTTCCTTCGCACGTGATCCTCGAGGAGCTCGATGTCGAAGCGGCGCCCGCGCCGTCCAGCTACCGGCTGGTCAATCAGGGCGCCGGCACCCGCGAGTTGGCCGAGGCCGTCAAGCTGATTCGCGAAGCCAATCATCCGGTGCTGCTTGTCGGCCACGCCGTGCACACGTCCCGCACCCAACAGCAGGTCAAGGAGTTGGCCGAGCTGATGGCCTGCCCGGTGATCCAGACCTCCGGCGGCACCTCGTATATCCCCGGACTGCAGGACCGGACGTTC
>DASTKA010000627.1:0-13486 GCA_035716165.1 Mycobacterium sp.
CCTGTTCTTCGGCGGCTGGCACGCGCCGTGGCCGCTGAACATGTGGGCCGGCGCCAACACCGGGTGGTGGCCGGTGCTGTGGTTCACCGCGAAGATGTGGACCTTCCTGTTCGTCTACTTCTGGCTGCGGGCCTCGCTGCCCCGGCTGCGTTATGACCAGTTCATGGGTTTGGGCTGGAAGCTGCTGATCCCGGCCTCGCTGGTCTGGGTGCTGATCGCCGCCGTGATCCGCACGCTGAAGAACCAGGGCTACCAGCATTGGACCCCGATACTGGTGGCCAGCAGCATCGTGTTCGCCACGGTGCTCGTGCTGTTGCTGCGAAAGCCGTTCAGCACGCCGGGTATTCGCGCGCTGGAGAAACACCTGCGCCGCGAGGCGAAGAAGCTCCCGGCCGCAGAGAGCCCGACACCGGTATTCCCGACACCGCCGCTGCCATCTACGGCCCAGAAGTCCCTGGCGGCGGCGAGCAAGGAGGAAGCACGTGGCTAAATTCTTGGACGCCGTAGCCGGATTCGGCGTGACGTTCGGATCGATGTTCAAAAAGAACGTCACCGAGGAGTATCCGGAGAAGCCGGGCCCCGTCATGCCCCGATACCACGGCCGTCACCAGCTGAACCGCTACCCGGACGGTCTGGAGAAGTGCATCGGGTGCGAACTGTGCGCCTGGGCATGCCCGGCCGACGCGATCTACGTCGAGGGCGCGGACAACACCGAGGAACTCAGGTATTCGCCCGGGGAACGCTACGGCCGGGTCTACCAGATCAACTACCTGCGCTGCATCGGTTGCGGGCTGTGCGTCGAGGCCTGCCCCACCCGGGCGCTGACGATGACCAATGACTACGAGATGGCCAGCGACAACCGCGCGGACATGATCTACGAGAAGGACCGGCTGCTGGCGCCGCTGCTGCAAGACATGCTCGCCCCGCCGCACCCGAGGACCGCCGGCGCCACCGACAAGGACTACTACCAAGGCAATGTGACCGCACACGGGCTGCGGGAGACGCAGCAGGCCGGGGACTCCCGGTGACCGGATTGACCGGCCACGCCGTCGCTGTGGCGTCGAGTTTCGCGCAGGACACGATCGTTCGCACCTCCACCGGCGAGGCGGTCGCGTTCTGGGTGCTGGGTGCGCTGGCCGTGCTCGGCGCCATCGGGGTCGTCACCGCCGTCAACGCCGTGTACTCGGCGATGTTCCTGGCGATGACCATGATCACCCTGGCGGTCTTCTACATGATTCAGGACGCGCTGTTTCTGGGCGTGGTTCAGGTCGTGGTCTACACCGGCGCGGTGATGATGCTGTTCTTGTTCGTGCTGATGCTCATCGGCGTGGACTCCGCGGAATCGCTCAAGGAGACGCTGCGCGGTCAGCGCATCGCCGCGGTGGCTGCGGGTATGGGATTCGGCATTCTGCTCATCGCCGCCATCGGCAACCTGACCACCGGCGGTTTCGCCGGACTCACCACCGCCAACGCCAACGGCAACGTGGAAGGGCTGGCGGCGCTGATCTTTTCGCGCTACCTGTGGGCGTTCGAGCTGACCAGCGCGCTGCTGATCACCGCGGCCGTCGGCGCGATGGTCCTGGCGCACCGCGAGCGGTTCGAACGCCGCAAGACGCAGCGCGAGCTCTCCCAGGAACGATTCCGTGCGGGCGGGCACCCCACCCCGATGCCCAATCCCGGCGTCTACGCGCGCCACAACGCCGTCGACGTGGCCGCGATGCTGCCGGACGGCTCGTATTCGAAGCTTTCGGTGTCACCGATGCTGCAAAGCCGCGGCGCCGACGGCAAGAAGACCCCGTCCACCGAGCCGAGCCCGAGTCTTCCCCAAGGCGGTGCGTCGTGAATCCGGCCAATTACCTGTACCTCTCGGCGTTGCTGTTCACCATCGGGGCCTCCGGTGTGTTGCTGCGCCGCAACGCCATCGTGATGTTCATGTGCGTCGAGCTGATGCTCAACGCGGTCAACCTCGCGTTCGTCACGTTCGCGCGGATGCACGGCCAGCTGGACGGCCAGATGATCGCGTTCTTCACGATGGTGGTCGCCGCGTGCGAAGTGGTCATCGGCCTGGCCATCATCATGACCATCTTCCGCACCCGCAAATCGGCGTCCGTCGACGACGCGAATCTACTCAAAGGCTGACGACGCCAACATGACTCAATACACCTGGTTGCTGGTGGCGCTGCCGTTGGCGGGCGCCACGATCCTGCTCTTCGGTGGTCGACTCACCGACCGGTGGGGGCATTGGCTGGGCTGCGCTACCGCCCTCGCGGCATTCGGGATAGGGCTCGACCTGCTCAACGAGCTGCTGGGCCGCGCCGCCGGGGACCGCGTCATCCACCAGAAGGTGTTCAGCTGGATCTCCGTCGGCCAACTCCAGGTGGACCTCGGGCTGCAGATCGACCAGCTGTCGGTGTGTTTCGTTCTGCTGATCTCCGGTGTCGGGTCGCTGATCCACATCTATTCGGTGGCCTACATGGCCGAAGACATCGACCGCCGAAGGTTTTTCGGCTACCTCAACCTGTTCCTGGCCTCGATGCTGCTGCTGGTTGTCGCCGACAACTACGTGGTGCTCTACGTCGGGTGGGAGGGTGTCGGCCTGGCGTCCTACCTGCTGATCGGCTTCTGGTACCACAAGCCGACTGCGGCCACCGCGGCCAAGAAGGCGTTCGTGATGAACCGGGTCGGCGACGCCGGGCTGGCCCTGGGAATGTTCTTGATGTTCAGCACTTTCGGCACCCTGTCGTATGCCGGGGTCTTCGCCGGCGCACCGGCGGCCGGCCGGGGCGCGCTGACCGCCATGGGATTGCTGTTGCTGCTGGGCGCCTGCGCAAAATCCGCGCAAGTCCCGCTGCAGGCCTGGCTGGGCGACGCCATGGAGGGCCCGACCCCGGTGTCCGCGCTGATCCACGCCGCGACCATGGTGACCGCCGGGGTCTATCTGATCGTGCGGTCCAACCCGCTGTACAACCTGTCGCCCGACGCACGGCTGGCCGTGGTCATCGTGGGTGCGGTCACGCTGCTGCTCGGAGCTTTCATCGGGTGCGCCAAGGACGACATCAAGCGAGCGCTGGCGGCATCGACGATGAGCCAGATCGGCTACATGGTGCTGGCGGCCGGCCTCGGTCCGGCCGGCTACGCCTTCGCGATCATGCATCTGCTGACCCACGGTTTCTTCAAGGCCGGGTTGTTCCTCGGCTCCGGCGCGGTCATTCACGCGATGCACGAGGAACAAGACATGCGCCGCTACGGCGGATTGCGTGCGGCGCTGCCCATCACGTTCGTCACGTTCGGCCTGGGTTACCTGGCGATCATCGGCGTGCCGCCCTTCGCGGGCTACTTCTCCAAGGACGCCATCATCGAGGCGGCGCTGGCCTCGGGTGGCACCCAGGGTTACCTGCTCGGTGGCGCCGCGCTGCTGGGCGCCGGCGTCACCGCGTTCTATATGACGCGCGTGATGCTGATGACCTTCTTCGGCAAGAAGCGCTGGGGTCCGGCCGCGCACCCGCATGAGGCGCCCGGCCTGATGACGCTGCCGATGATCCTGCTCGCTGTCGGCTCGGTGTTCTCCGGTGGCCTGCTGGCGGTGGGCGGCACCCTGCAGCGCTGGCTCGAACCGGTCGTCGGGAAGCACGAGGAAGTGACCCACGCGTTCCCGGTCTGGGTCAGCTCCGCACTGGCGCTCGGGGTCGTGGTCGTCGGGATCGCCGTGGCCCTCCGGTTGTACGCCAGGACACCGATCCCCCGGGTGGCTCCACTGTCGGTCTCGGCGTTGACGACGGCGGTACGCAACGACTTCTACGGCGACACCTTCAACGAGGAGGTGTTCATGCGCCCCGGCGCGCAACTGACTCACGCGCTGGTCGACTTCGACAACGCGGGTGTCGACGGCTCGGTCAACGCGCTGGCGGCACTGGTCGGTTCGACGTCGAATCGGCTGCGGGGGTTGCAAACCGGCTTCGCCCGCAACTACGCATTGTCGATGCTGACGGGCGCCGTGCTGGTGGTCGCGCTGATCCTGGCGGTGAGGCTGTGGTGACCGCGCCGGCGGCGACGATGCAGTCAGAAGCGATGAGGAGGAGCGGCGCTGGTGAATAACGTTCCATGGCTGAGCGTGCTGTGGCTGGTGCCGTTGGCCGGCTCCGTGCTGATCATCCTCACCCCGCCGGGGCTGCGACAGCTCGCCAAGTGGACCGGACTGGTATTCGGCGTCCTGACCCTGGCGGTGGCGATCGTCGTGACGGTGGGATTCAAATCCGGCGGCGCGCCTTATCAATTCGTCGAAAAGCATCAGTGGATCCCGGCGTTCGGCGCCGGCTACACCCTGGGCGTGGACGGCATCGCGGTGGTGCTGGTGCTACTGACCGCGGTGCTGATTCCGGTGCTGCAGGTGGCCGGCTGGAACGACGGGGGTGACGGGGGTGCCGATGCTGACGGCCGCAGCCGCGGTGTGCACGCCTACGTCGCCCTGACGCTGGCCATCGAGTCGATGGTGCTGATCTCGGTCGTCGCCCTGGACGTGTTGCTGTTCTACGTCTTCTTCGAGGCCATGCTCATCCCGATGTACTTCCTGATCGGAGGATTCGGCGGCGGGCCCGGAAGGTCGCGCGCCGCGGTGAAGTTCTTGTTGTACAACCTGTTCGGCGGGCTGATCATGCTGGCCGCGGTGATCGGCCTGTACGTGGTCACCTCGCAGCACGGTGCGGGCACCTTCGACTTCCGCGAGATCGTGGCCGGCGTCGCCTCCGGCCGCTACGGCGCGGATTCCGCGGTGTTCAAGGCGCTGTTCTTGGGCTTCATGTTCGCCTTCGCGATCAAGGCCCCGCTATGGCCGTTCCACCGCTGGCTGCCCGACGCCGCCGTCGAGGCCACCCCGGCGACCGCGGTGCTGATGATGGCGGTGATGGACAAGGTCGGCACCTTCGGCATGCTGCGCTACTGCCTGCAGCTGTTCCCTGGCGCCTCAACGTATTTCCGGCCCCTGATCGTCGTGCTCGCGGTCATCGGAGTGATCTACGGCGCGGTCGTCGCCATCGGCCAGACCGACATCATGCGGCTGATCGCCTACACCTCCATCTCGCACTTCGGATTCATCATCCTGGGTATCTTCGTGATGACCAGTCAGGGGCAGAGCGGGTCGACGCTGTACATGCTCAACCACGGCCTGTCCACCGCGGCGGTGTTCCTGATCGCCGGGTTCCTGATATCGCGGCACGGCAGCCGCGCGATCGCCGACTACGGCGGTGTTCAGAAGGTGGCGCCCGTATTGGCGGGCACCTTCCTGGTCTCGGCCATGGCCACCCTGTCTCTGCCCGGTTTGGCGCCGTTCATCAGCGAATTCCTGGTCCTGCTAGGAACTTTCAGCCGCTACTGGCTGGCGGCCGCATTCGGGGTCACCGCGCTGGTGCTGTCGGCCGTTTACATGCTCTGGCTCTACCAGCGCGTGATGACCGGGCCGGTCGCCATCGGCAACGAGAAGATCTTCGATCTGCGCGCGCGCGAACTGATCGTTGTCGCACCGTTGATCGCGCTGCTGCTGGTGCTCGGCATCTATCCCAAACCGGTGCTCGACATCGTCAATCCCGCCGTCGAGAACACCATGACCACCATCGGCCAGCACGACCCCAAGCCGACCGTTCCGGTCAGGACACCGAGACCGGCCGACCTACCCCGGACCGCCGAAGGACCGCGATGACCCTCCCTACCCCGAGCATCCAGTACTTCCTGCTGTGCCCGACGCTCATCGTGTTCGGCGTCGCCGTGGTGGCTGTCCTGGCAGAGGCGTTCCTGCCCAGGCGAATTCGCTATACCGCGCAGGTGACGCTGGCGCTTGGCGGCCTGATCGCGGCGTTCGTGGCGGTCATCGTCGTGAGCCGCTCGATTCAGGGCTCCGGGCGCGCCGCGGTATTGGGCGCCATGGCCATTGACCGCCCGGCGCTCTATCTGCAGGGCACCGTGCTGCTGGTCGCGATGATGGCGGTCATCTTCATCGCCGAACGCACCCAAGCCAAAACGGAAAGCAAGGTCTCCGTGGGCGTCACTTCGGGGGGCCTGGATTCCTTCACCCCACAGGGATCGGCGGTCCCCGACAGTGACGCCGAACGCGAGGCCGAGCGGGCCGGAGCCGCCCAGACGGAGCTGTTCCCCCTGACGCTGCTGTCCGTCGGCGGCATGATGGTCTTCGCCGCGTCGAATGACCTGCTGACCATGTTCGTTGCCCTGGAAGTGTTGTCACTGCCGCTATACCTGATGTGCGGGCTGGCCCGTCATCGCCGCCTGCTGTCGCAGGAAGCGGGGATGAAATACTTTCTGCTGGGCGCGTTTTCGTCGGCGTTCTTCCTCTACGGCGTGGCGCTGCTGTACGGCGCGACGGGCACGCTGCTGCTGTCCGGTATCCGCGATGCGCTTGTCGCGCACGGCGACACCTCGATGGCGCTGGTCGGTGTGGCACTGCTGTCGGTCGGCCTGCTGTTCAAGGTCGGCGCCGTTCCCTTCCATTCGTGGATTCCCGACGTGTACCAGGGCGCGCCCACCCCCATCACCGGATTCATGGCGGCCGCCACCAAGGTGGCGGCTTTCGGTGCGCTGCTTCGGGTTATCTACGTGGCGCTGCCGCCACTGCACGATCAGTGGCGCCCGGTGCTGTGGACCATATCCATCCTGACCATGGCGGTGGGCACCATCACCGCGGTGAACCAGACCGACGTCAAACGCATGCTCGCCTACTCGTCCGTCGCCCACGTCGGATTCATCCTCACCGGCGTCATCGCCGACAACCACACGGGTCTGTCCGCCACGCTGTTCTATCTACTGGCCTACAGCTTCAGCACCGTCGGCGCCTTCGCCATCGTCGGCCTGATCCGCGACGCCGACGGGGTCGAGGACGCCAACCTCTCCCGCTGGGCGGGGCTCGGGCAGCGCTCACCCATTGTGGGCGTGATGTTTTCGATGTTCCTGTTGGCCTTCGCCGGCATCCCCCTGACGAGTGGATTCGTCAGCAAGCTGGCCGTGTTCAGGGCCGCCGCCCAGGGCGGCGCCGTGCCTCTGGTGATCGTCGGTGTGGTGGCGAGCGGGGTCGCGGCCTACTTCTATGTGCGGGTGATCGTGTCGATGTTCTTCACCGAAGCGACCGAGGACACGCCGCGCGTGGTGGCGCCGGGCATCTTGAGCAAGGCCGCGATCGCGGTGTGCGCCGCGGTGACCGTGGCGTTGGGCATCTTCCCGCAGCCCCTGCTCGATTTGGCCGACCAGGCCGCCCAGCTGCTGCACTGACCCGGCGGTCAGCTCATGAAAGGCCTTATGGCCAACAGGTAGATCAGCAGCGCCCCCAGCGGTGCGACTAAAGGCAGCCACGGCAATTGCACGGGAAACGACGTCGCAACCAACCCGGCGAACGTAAACCCCACGGCGCCAACCGCGGTCGGCCAGCTGTCCAATACCACTAGAGCGGATGTGCCGACCGCGTGGCGGCACACCAGGTAGGCCGCGGCACACAAGCCGGACAGCGCGACGAACAGCGGCGTTGGGCTGGACAGCAGGACGGTGACGGCCGCCAGCAGTACGGCAACGGTTGCGGCGCGGCGGTATACGGTGCCAACCGCGACCGCGATCAACGCCGGCACCCATGCGGCGACCGCGGATCCATGCCAGCCGTCGGCGGCGAGCCCCACCATGAGCAGGCCGAAACCCGTCGCGAACGCGGGCGCCCCCACCCGCGCCAGTGTCCCCGCGCCGTCGTCAGCCACGAAGCCTCCCCCGCACGCGCCGCCGGCGATCCGGCAGAACACCCATCGACTGCTCCAGACCGCTATCGCCCGGCCACGACACGATATCCACGCCAATGGTGGCCATGTCGCGATACATCGCAGAACGCTGCAACGCCCACATCCGATCCACCAAGGGATCCTGTTCGTCTTCGAACGGCGATGTGTCGAGGATGTCGACGGCTAAAACGACATGGCCCCGCTTGCGCAGATTGATCAACGCCAACGCGAATTCGGTGTCCAGCAGGGTGGAGAACGCGATGACGATCGCCCCCGCGGGTACCGCCGCGCGCGGCGCCAGCGTGCCCGTAGTGCGTTCGAATCGGTCGCCGGCGCTCAGGATGGTGTCGAGCACCCGATAGAACTGCCGCTGCCCGATGTCGGCGCCAAGCCAGCGCGGGTGGTTGCCCCCGAGCGCGACGATGCCGGCCCGGTCACCGTGGCGCAGCGCGGTCTGCACTACCTGCGCCGCGCCGCGAACGACGCGTTCGGTGGCCTCCGTCGCGGGACCCGCGGGCTGCCGATAGCCGTCGATCAGCACCACCACATCGGCGGCGCGATCGGTCAACCGCTGGGTCACATGCAGTTGACCGCGGCGCGCGCTCACCGGCCAATTCACCGCGCGCAGTTGGTCACCGGGCACGTAGGGCCGGATGTCGGCGTATTCCACGCCGGGGCCGATGTGCCGGGTCAGGTGGGCGCCCAACCGGTCGAGCAGCTCGGTCTGCGGGATGGGTGTCGGCTGCGGCGGCGTCAGCGGAAACACGATGACCTCGGCCGCCCCGACGGTGGCCGTTCCGGTGAGCAGCCCGCCGCGGGCGACGACATCGATGCGGGCCTCGATGGAGTATCGGCCCCAGCGCCGCGCGGTGGCCGTGACGGTTTTCGCTTGATCCGCATCGGATTCCGGCATTTCGAGCTCCATGCCCGGTATGGGCGGAACCGTCACCCGGACGGCCGAAGCCCCGTCCTGTTCCGTCGCCCATACCCGGATGTGTGCCTGCTCGGTTTCGAAGCAACGCTGGGTGTCGGGCTCTCCGTGCACCCGAATCGCCGGAATCGGCCGCTGCCAGCTGATCGAGCACAACACGCCGAGCAGCGGTGCCGCGAAAGCGATCAGCTGCCACCGGGCGCCGATCACGGCGGCGGCCATGGCAAAGCCCGCGCAGGTAGCGATCGCTCGCGTCAATTCCGATGCGCGCCAGCGGAACTCGACTCCGACGGTCTGGGTCACGCCGGGGCTCATTCGGTCTCGCCGGCACTGGCGCCGGTGCGCGGCACCGGGAGGCGGTGCAACAGCTCGCCGATCACGTCGGCGCCCTGGATTTTGCGCACCCACATTTCCGGGCGCAGGGTGATGCGGTGTGAGACCGCCGCGATGGCCAGCGCCTTCACATCCTCGGGGATGACGTAGTCGCGGCCGAGCAGCAGCGCGCGGGCGCGGGCGAGTTGCACCAGATCGAGTTCGGCGCGGGGGCTGGCCCCGACGGCGACCTGCGGATGGTGTCGCGTCGCGTTGGCCAGCGACACCACGTAGTGCAAAACGTCTTCGTGCACGGTCACCTGCTCGACCGATTCGCGCATGGCCAGCAGGTCGTGGGCGTCCACCACCTGGTTGACCGTCGGCTCGGCCGAACCGCGTTCCAGGCGGCGGCGCAGCATCGAGGTCTCGTCCCGCTCGCTGAGATACCGCAGTTCCAGCCGGATCGCGAACCGGTCGAGTTGCGCCTCGGGCAGCGGATACGTGCCCTCGTACTCGATCGGGTTGTCCGTGGCCAGCACGATGAAAGGCTTTGGGAGCTGGTGTGTTTCACCGTCGATGCTGACTTGCCCTTCGGCCATCGCCTCCAGCAGCGCCGCCTGGGTTTTCGGCGGTGTGCGATTGATCTCGTCGGCCAGCAACAAGTTCGTGAAGATGGGGCCGGGCCGGAACGCGAAGCGGCCCGACTGCATGTCGTAGATCGTCGAGCCGAGCAGGTCCGCGGGCAACAGATCGGGGGTGAACTGTACCCGGGTGAATTGCAGTCCCAGTGCGGCCGCGAACGATCTCGCGATCAGCGTCTTGCCCAGGCCGGGCAGGTCTTCGATGAGGATGTGGCCGCGCGCAAGGACCGTGGTGAGGATGAGCCGCAGCGCGGAGCGTTTCCCCACCACCACGCGTTCTATCTCGTCGAGAATCGCCTCGCAGTGGGCGGTCGTGGTTGCGGCCGGCAGCGTCATGTTCGGCTCGCGCCTCCTGTCATATCTGCTCCAGCTTTTGCAGAATGTCTTGCAGCGCCGCGCGGCCCGGACCGGGTTGGTGGTCACCGCTGCGCGTGACGTTGTTGGGATTGACCCATTCCCACAGCTCCACACCGAAGAGCATGCGCCCGGTTGCGTGGTAAGCCGTAGGGTCTTTGGATTGCCTTTGACCAGTTGCCATCTCGTAGCGACGGGCGAGCATGGGGCGCAGGTGCCGGTCCCAGTCGGCCCGGGTGGACTCCGACCACCGGATCGTCGTCTCGGTCTTGGAAAGCCAGCGGCGCAACGAATCTCCGAGATCGTCGGCGTCCGGCTCGGCGGCGGCATCGAACCCGTGCGCCAGGGCACGGCGAAGGGCCAGAACCACCAGAGCCAGCCCAACGCCCGAAGCCGCCAATACCAGCCGCCGGTCATGCTGCGTCAACGCGAGCACTTCTAAGCCGATGATGAGGCAAATGCCCAGAGTCGTGATCTTCTTCATGCGGAACTCCACGAACCCAGCTCGTCGAGGACCAATTGAAGGGTTCGTACCGCCACGTCGCGGTGGCCCTCGTTCATGACGTGGGGGCTGAACCGCGCCTCGGCGAACAGGTTTACCAATTGGACGGCGTTGTCGGCCTGCAGGGCATGGTGCTCGACGGCGCGGGCCAGCACCTCGGTCGGGGTGTCGAATTCCTGTGGAACGGCGCCGGGAACATGGGCGAGTTCGCGTTCCATCGCGGCATAGCAGGCGATGATCGCCTCGCGCGGTTCGCGGCTCAGGTCTGTCATCTCGGCCAGCCCGCGTTCGGCCGCCCGGGCCAGCGACTCCGAGCGCGCAGCCGGTGCCGGGGATTCCGCCGGCTCGCCGGCGACGGCGGGAGCAACCGGACGCGAGCGTCGCCGCGCCGTGGCGACCGTCCCGGCGACGAATATCACCAGCATCGCTACCGTGCAGGCCAGCAGGATCTCCAGCATGTTCTGCGACCCGTCGCGGGGGTGGTGTGGACGCTGCTGAGGCGGCGGCGCGGGCGGCGGCGTCGACGCCGGCGCGTCGCCGGCAGGTGGCGACGAGGCGGGCGCGAGCCCGTGGCCCAAGAACCGGGCCAGCAGCGTCACGACCAGCACCCAGGCCACGATCACGGCGAGTCCGATCAACAACACGCGCCAGCTCGGTCGCCCCCTACCGGTGCCCAGCATGTCGGACAGCGCGCCGGCGGTCGGCGCCGGAGCGCGGGGGTCGCGCAACCGCGCAACCACGGCGATCGCGATCAGAGCAAGGCTCACGGCGAGAGCCGCCACCACGAAGCCCAGCGCCGCCCGGCCGCCCGACTCGCTGCGCACCGCATCGTGGCGAGCGGGAAGGTAGCCGCGCAGGGCGGCGGCGACCAGGAGCAGCAGAACGATGAGGGCAACGACTCGCCCTGTCGGCTTGTCCATACCAGGCATTGGCACCACTCGGTTGGTTGCCTGCCGCCGTCGCGGCACTGACTTTCCTCATCCTGGCACGTCAGGCGGCCCAAGAGCCAGGACCGGCGTTCCCACTTATCCACAGTCGGCAGTTCATCCACATATTCGTGCGGTTCAGTATGTACTCGAACGCATGTTCGATAGCGTGGACTGCATGGACCCTTTCATGAGCGCGGAACAGGCGCGGGAGCGAATGTGTTCCGCGCTCGACGCGATCGATGCGGCCCACAAGGTGCTGCGCGAGACCCCGTCGGACGCGGTCGGGAACCACATTCGGGTTGAATTCGCCGAGCGACTGGAAGCCCAGCACCGCCTCAATCGAGGCCTGATGTATCGGGTGTTCGGCGAAATCGCCGATCCGCCGGACGAGGCAGGGTGCTCTCCCGCGGTGCGCGGCATGTTGTGGGCGCGGCTTCGCATCCCGCCCAGAGAAGTCACGCGCCGCTTCAGACTCGCTGCCCGTCTTCGGGCCGGACGTTCGCTGACCGGCGCGCCTTTAGCACCCGAGCTCCCAGCGCTGGCCGCCGCCGTGGCTGCCGGCGCGGTAGGTGAGGACCATATCCGCGCGGTGTGTTCCGCAATCGACGCGTTGCCGTCCTGCGTCTCCCCCTGCGACGCCGCCGACGCGGAGCACACGCTGGTGCGGCACGCCACCAAGCTCGACGCAGCCGTGGTCACCAAGCTGGGCCACCGGATTGCCGACTATCTCAATCCCGATGGCCGTTTCACCGACGCCGATCGGGACCGCCGCCGCGGTGTGCACCTCAGCCCACAAGGGCCCGACGGGATGTCGCGGCTCACCGGTCTACTGGACCCCGAGGCCAGGGCCTACTTCGAGGCCCTCGAAGCGGCGGTGCGGCCCGGCTACCATCAGAGCCCCGGCAGCGATCCCGAGGCGCGCGACAATCGCACGCCGGCCCAACGCTGCCACGACGCCCTCAAGCTCGGACTCGAGACCGCTATCGCCTCGGGTGGTCTCGGGGTGCACCGCGGCCATCCCGTCACCGTCGTGGCCACCACCACGTTGGCCGAACTGGACCGGGCCGCGCACGCCACGGTCGACTCGTCAATCCAAATGCCCGCGCCGGCGCAGACCGGCGGCGGTTCGCAACTGCCGATGCCCGATCTGATCCGGATGGCCGCCAAGGCAATTCACTACCTCGCCGTGTTCGATGAGCACACCGGCCGCCCGTTGTACCTGGGCCGGCAAAAACGCATCGCCACCGCGGATCAACGGCTCATCTGCTACGCCCGGGACCGCGGCTGCACCCACCCCAATTGCCTGGTACCCGGGTATCACTGCGAGGTGCACCATTCGCGCGAATGGGCAGACGGAGGTCCGACCGATGCGGACAACCTCTTCTTCGCCTGCGGTTCGGACCACGCCGCGGTGGGCAGGGGCGAACGGCGCACGGTCGTCCTCCGCAATGGGCGACTCGGCTGGACCGATGGCAACGGACCGCCCGTCGTTAATCACGCCCACCATCCCGACGAGCTCCTGCGCGGCGATCCCGACCCGCCTGAACGGGAAGGACGTTGAGTTTCGATCGGTCACCGGCTGGCGCATTTCGCCATACCGAAGCGGCCCGTGCGGTGGGACACTCTGCGTGTGCCGCCGTATCGGGATGTCGACGCATACAACGACCGGGCTACCGGTTACGAACGCGGCTGGCGGGGACGGCTGCACCACGAGATCGTGGATCGAACCGCCAACCTGGCGGTGGCGACCGTCGGCGCTCCCGAGCGCGTGCTCGACGTGGGCTGCGGAACCGGTTACCTCTTGCGATCGCTGGCTCAGCGGTACCCGCAAGCCAAACTGTTGGCGGGCATTGACGCAGCACCTCAAATGATCACGGTTGCACAGAGTCTCGCTGACGACGACCGGTTGACCTTCGCCCGCGGAGTTGCGGAAAGGCTTGACTACCCCGACCACACCTTCGATCTGATCGTCAGCACAACGTCTTTCGACCACTGGTCCGACCAGCAAACGGGTCTGGCCGAGTGCGCTAGAGCGCTACGGCCCGGCGGTCGCCTCG
>DASTKA010000628.1:0-2697 GCA_035716165.1 Mycobacterium sp.
GGCCAAGCCGGCCAAGTGCGGGACGCTGGCCGACCCGGGGAGCGGGCGTGACCAGTCGGCGCAGGGCGTGTCGGGGTCGGGCAGCGGCGGCATCGTCAACGCGGTGGTGGTGGCTTTGCCCGGGCCGGTGGATTCCCCCGAGGACCTGCGCGCCGCGTGCGCCCAGTGGTCGGAGACCGCGGGGAACACCGTGGCACACGTCCACCTCACGGACGCGCCGCGCCTCGACGGTGTCTACACCGTCGGCATGGTGGCGGACGTCAGCTCGTCCGTGGAGTCGGGCACCGAAATCGACTCGCGCACCTACACATTCACCGCCTATCTGGGCAGCTACTACGCGTTCACCACGCTGACCACCGATCCGGGTTCGGCGCTACCGGGGCTGCCACCCCAATTCGCCGCGGACCTGCTCGCCAAAACGGTGTCCACGTTGCGCAGCTGAGCCACCCGGTAGATTGGCCACGATGTCCAAGAGGTTGCTTGCGGTCGCCGCTGTCTGCGTCCTGGCCGGCTGCTCATCGGCTACTCATCCGGCGAAGGTCGACATCAACAAGGTCGTCGACGTGAAGTCCAGCTTCGGACCCGAGTACAAGGTCAGCGACATCAGCGAACGGGGAATCGACCCCAAGCTGCTGGCCGGCCGCAAACTGCCCGACGGATTGACGTTCGATCCCGCGAACTGCGCGAAAGTCGCGGCGGGGCCGGACATGCCGGCGGACCTGCAGGGCAACATGTCCGCGGTCACCGCCGAGGGCCGCGGCAACCGGTTCGTGGTGATCGCGCTGGAGACCTCAAAAGCATTGCCCTTCAACGAACCTGGGAAGGACTGCAACAAGGTGACCTTCGCCGGCCCGCAGCTGCGCGGCGGTTTCCAGGTGGTCGAGGTGCCGCAGATCGACAGCACCCGCACGCTGGGTGTGCATCGCGTCATGCAGGCGCTGACACCCGGCGGGCCACGCACCGGCGAGCTGTATGACTATTCGGCCTCGTTCGGCGACTACCAGGTGATCGTCATCGCCAACCCGTTGGTGGTGCCCAATCAGCCCGTCGCCCCGGTCGACACGCAACGCGCGCGCGACTTGCTCGTCAAGGCGGTGAGCGCGGTGCGTTCCGCTTAGCGCACGCCGCGCGGCCGGAACTGAATGCTCACCCGCGGGCCCACCGATGCGGTCGTCTTGGGCACCGAGTGTTCCCACGTGCGCTGGCACGATCCGCCCATCACCAGCAGATCGCCGTGCGCCTGCGGGAGCCGCAGCGACGGGCCGCCGCCGCGGCGGCGCATGGCAAACGAACGGGTGGCGCCCAGGCTGACGATCGCCACCATGGTGTCCTCGGAACTGCTGCGGCCGATGGTGTCGCCATGCCAGGCGACGCTGTCCGAGCCGTCGCGATAGCAACACAACCCGACCGTGGTGAAGGGCTCACCGAGCTCGCCGGCATAGATGTCGTTGAGCCGCCTGCGCAGCCGGGCCAGCTCCGGATGCGGAGGCTCGGCGACCGCGAGGTCGTGATAGCTCACCAACCGCGGCACGTCGACCACCCGGTCGTACATCTGCCGGCGCTCCTCACGCCACGGCACCGTCGACAGCAAGGCCTCGAGCAGGCCATCGGCGTCGGTGAGCCAGCCGGCGCGGATCTCGATGAACGCGCCATCACCGAGCTGTCGACGCTCGGTGTGCTGGAACAGGGAGCCTTGGACCGCGATCTCCACGCGTCCGAGCTTATCGCACATTAGTTCGATGACGCGGGGGGTGCGTGACGGGCGTGTAGCGGGCCCGTGCGCCCCGGCGCCGCTACGGTTGAGCTTGTGGGTGTCGTCGAGCTGAGCACCAATTCCGAGGTCGGCGCGCTGCGCGTGGTCATCCTGCACCGCCCCGGTGCCGAGCTGCTCCGGCTCAATCCGCGCAACGTCGACGAGCTGCTGTTCGACGGCCTGCCGTGGGTCGCTCGCGCGCAGGACGAGCACGACCAGTTCGCCGCGCTGTTGCGATCCCGCGGGATCGAGGTGCTGCTGTTGTCGGACCTGCTCACCGAGGCGCTGACGCACAGCGGAGCAGCGCGTATGCAGGGCGTCGCGGCCGCCGTCGACGCACGACGGCTCGGGGTGCCCTTGGCGCAAGAGGTCTCGGCATACCTGCGGGGGCTCGAGCCGGCCCGGCTGGCCCAGGTGCTGATGGCCGGCATGACGTTCAACGAATTGCCCTCGGGAACCCGGACCGACGTCTCGCTGGTGCTGCGAATGCACCACGGTGGCGACTTCGTCATCGAGCCGCTGCCCAACCTGGTGTTCACCCGCGACTCGTCGATCTGGATCGGCCGGCGGGTGGTGATTCCGACGCTGGCGCTGCGCGCCCGGGCGCGCGAGGCGTCGCTGACCGATCTCATCTACGCCCACCACCCGCGGTTCACCGGTGTCCGGCGTGCCTACGAGTCGCGCACGGCCCCCGTCGAGGGTGGTGATGTGCTGCTGCTGGCGCCCGGCGTGGTCGCCATCGGGGTGGGGGAGCGGACCACCCCCGCCGGCGCGGAGGCGTTGGCCCGCAGCCTGTTTGACGACGACCTGGCGAACACGGTGCTGGCGGTGCCGATCGCTCAGCGGCGTGCCCAGATGCATCTGGACACGGTGTGCACGATGGTCGACACCGACACCGTGGTGATGTATGCCAACATCGTCGACTCGTTGTCGGCGTTCACCAT
>DASTKA010000629.1:0-3586 GCA_035716165.1 Mycobacterium sp.
GGCGTTGTACACCGCGAACAGCGGGGAGGCCTCCGACAGCACGCCCCACGTCGAGACGTTGATGATGTGGCCGTCGCCGCGCTCGATCATCCCCGGCGCCAGCCCGCGGATCAGCCGCAGCGGCGCGTAGTAGTTGAGCACCATGGTCCGCTCGACGTCATGCCAGCGTTCCAGCGACTCGGCCAGCGGCCGGCGGATGGACCGGCCGGCGTTGTTGATCAGGATGTCGATCCCGCCGAGACGTTCTTCGACGTCGGCGACCAGCGCGTCGACGGCGTCCAGATCCGAGACGTCGCACGGCAGCGACAGCGCTTCACCGCCCCGGGTGGTGATCCGCTCGGCCAGCGCGTCGAGCAGATCCCGGCGGCGGGCGACCACGACCACCGTGGCGCCGAGGCGGGCGAACTGTTCGGCCGCGGCCTCGCCGATCCCGGACGAGGCCCCGGTGAGCAGGATGCGCTTGCCGGCCAGCTCGATCGGCCTGATCAGCGGGCGATTGACCAGCACTTGCGGCGCCGCGGGTGGTCGCATGGTCGCCAGCACGAGCTGGTCTTTGAACCTGCTGAGGGGGCTCTTGCTCACGTGGGGAGTGTAGGCGGTGCCCCCGGCGCGCCCGCCGCTAGAAGTAGCGGGGGAACCGGCTCCAGTCCGGATCCCGCTTTTCGAGGAAGGCGTCGCGGCCCTCGACGGCCTCGTCGGTCATGTACGCCAGCCGGGTGGCCTCGCCCGCGAACAGCTGCTGTCCCACCAGGCCGTCGTCGAGCAGGTTGAACGCGAACTTCAGCATCCGTTGCGCCTGCGGGGATTTGGCGTTGATCTCGCGCGCCCATCCGATGGCCTCGGATTCCAGCTCGGCGTGGTCGACGACGGCGTTGACCGCGCCCATGTGGTGCATCTGCTCGGCGGTGTAGGCGCGGCCCAGGAAGAAGATCTCGCGCGCGAACTTCTGGCCGACCTGACGGGCCAGGTACGCGCTGCCGTAGCCGCCGTCGAAGCTGCCGACGTCGGCGTCGGTCTGCTTGAAGCGGGCGTGTTCGCGGCTGGCCAGGGTGAGGTCGCAGACCACGTGCAGGCTGTGCCCGCCGCCGGCCGCCCACCCGTTGACCAGGCAGATGACCACCTTGGGCATGAAGCGGATCAGCCGTTGGACCTCGAGGATGTGCAGCCGGCCCGCGCGGGCGGAGTCCACGGTGTCGGCGGTCTCGCCGCTGGCGTACTGGTAGCCGCTGCGTCCGCGGATGCGTTGATCCCCGCCCGAGCAGAACGCCCAGCCGCCGTCCTTGGGCGAGGGCCCGTTACCGGTCAGCAACACCACGCCGACGTCGGGGGACATCCGGGCGTGGTCGAGCACCCGGTAGAGCTCGTCGACGGTGTGCGGCCGGAACGCATTTCGCACCTCGGGCCGATCGAACGCCACCCGCACCGTGGCGTCATCGACGTGCCGGTGATACGTGATGTCGGTCAGGTCGGTGAAGCCTTCGACGGGACGCCATTGGTCGGCATCAAACGGGTTGTCACTCAAGGCTTTTGATCTCCTATGCCGGGTCCAGCCGGAATACCGGACACACGCCGGCCAGCGCCTCGAACTCCTCGGGGCGTCCGTCGGTGACCAACCCGGAGCGTTTCATGAAGCCCACGCCCGTGGGCACCTCGGTGGGAAACGCGCGCAAGAACGGCCGCGCCGCGTCGGCGGGCAACTCCACCATGCGAACCCGCTCGGAGTGCCGGCCGCGGGCCAGCGTCGCATACCCGGCCGCGCGGACGTTGCGGATCCAGTCCGCGCCCGGAAATCCGCCCACCACATACCGTTTGCCGTCCACCGTCATCGGCGTGACCGGCGTCGAGCGGGGTGCGCCGGACTTGCGCCCGGGCACGGTCAACACCACCGGGCTCTCGCCGCCGAAGCTCAGGCCCAGCCGCGACATCCGGATGAAGACCTTGTTCGCCGGCTTCAGCCACCACGGCGGTTTGGCGGACGGCTTCAGCCCGTCGGGCGTACCCATGCCTGACACAGTAGTCAGGTTTGCGGCGCCTCCAAGAAGGGTTCGACACCGTGCGCCCAGGGATCGGCGCCGGGTGTGGCGACGGCGTCCAGCCGGGCGATCGCCTCGGCGCTCAGCGGGACGTCGGCCGCGCCGATGTTCTCTTCGAGGTGGGGGATCGACCGGGTGCCGGGAATCAGCAACGTGTTCGGGGTGTGGGCCAGCAGCCACGCCAGCCCGACCTGGGCGCCGGTGACGCCCAACTCGCCGGCGATCTCCACCACCACCGGGTTGTCGGCGACCTTCGGGAATCCCGGGAACGCCGAGCCGAGCGGGAAGTACGGCACCCAAGCGATGCCCTCGGCCTTGCAGAACTCGAGCGTGGCTTCCTGGGAGCGGTCCAGCAGGCTGTAGGCGTTCTGCACGCAGACGATGCCGGCGGGCAGCGCTCGCCGCAGCACGTCGAGGGGCACACTGCTGATGCCGATTCCGCCGATCTTGCCCTCGTCGCGCAGCGCGACCATCTCGGCGAGCTGGTCGTCGAGGTCGACGATCTGGTCGCCCTCGGCTTCCACGCCGGGGCCCAGATCCATCCGCCGGAGATTGACCACCGGTATCCGCTCCAGGCCGAGTTGGCGCAGATCGTCCTCGACCGCGGCGCGCAGATCGGCCGGCTTTTGGGCGGCGGCCAGGGGCACGGGTTGGTCGCCGGTGAAGCGTGCGCCGACCTTGCTGACGATGACGAGGTCGTCCGGGTAGGGCGCCAGCGCCGCGCGGATCCGGCGGTTCACCTCGCCGGGGCCGTAGAACGACGCGGTGTCGACGTGATTGACGCCGAGTTCGATCGCGCGGCGCAGCACCGCGGCCGCGTCGTCGACGGACGGCGCCTCGAATAGTTGCATGGCGCCGTAGCCCATGCGGGCGACGGTGGCCGCTCCGATGCAACCGGTCCCGCCGGGCAGTGGTTTGTCGGTCATGATGCTCCTTGGCTCGTGACACACTGGAGAAATGCGGAGGACCCTCCGCTTCCGTCAGCGTAGCAGAAACGGAGGAACCTCCGCTTGGCTGGAAGGTCGGATGCCCGACGCAATCGTGAACGGCTGCTGCAGGCGGCCGCCGCGGCATTCACCGCGCAGGGCGCCGCGGTCTCGCTCGAGTCGATCGCCCGCGACGCGGGTGTGGGAATCGGCACGCTGTACCGCCATTTCCCCAACCGGGAAGCCCTCGTGGAGGCGATCTACCGCGCCGAGCTCGCCGAGGTGGCCGCCGCCGCCGAGCAGTTGCTCAAGCGGCATCCGCCCAGGATCGCGTTGCGACGGTGGATGGACCGCTACGCGAGCTTCGTCGCCGCCAAGCGCGGAATGGCCGAGTCCCTGCAGGCGATCTTCGCCTCGGGCGCTCTTGCGCCCAGCCAGACTCGCGACAGCATCGTCGGCGCCGTGGAGATGCTGCTACAAGCCGGCGCGGCCGACGCGACGCTGCGCGCCGACGTGCAGGCCGACGACGTGGTGTCCAGCCTCATCGGCATCTTCCTGGTCAGCGGTACACCCGAGCAGACCGGCCGCATGCTCGACCTGCTGGTCGCGGGCGTGACTCGCTGACTC
>DASTKA010000630.1:0-12051 GCA_035716165.1 Mycobacterium sp.
CCCCTCAGCAGGGCTACCAAGACCAGCGCGGCTACCCCGACCAGCAAGGTCAAGCTGGCTATCCGCCCCAGCAGGGCTACCAGGACCAGCGCGGCTATCCCGAGCAGGGACAGGGCGGTTACCCGCAGTCCTACGAGCAGCGCCCGCCCGCACCTGGCGGTTACGGCGGCCAAGGCTATGACCAGGGGTACCGCCAAGGCGGCGGCTACGGCGCTCCCGGCGGTCAGCAGGGCGGCGGTCAACAGGGCTACGGCGGGTACGGCGATTACGGTCGCGGTCCGGCGCGCCAGGACGAGGGCGGCTACGCCCCGCCCGAGCAACGACCCGCGTACCCCGAGCAGGGCGGTGGTTACGACCAGGGCTACCAGCAGGGCGGGGGATACGGCCGCCAGGATTACGGCTCCTCCGAGTACACCCAGTACTCCGAGCATGCGGGCGGCACGTACGGCGGTCAGGGCGGCGGCTATCCCGAGGCGGCCAGCCCCGAGTACGAGTACGGCCAGCAGGCGGAGTACGGGCAGCCCGCGGATTACGGCCAACAGGCCGACTATCGGCAGGGCGAATACGGCCAAACCGCCGACTACGGCCAGGCGGGTGGCTACGGGGGCTACGGCCAGGGCGGCTACGGCGCCGGCGGAACCACGATCACCCTTCAGCTCGACGACGGCAGTGGCCGCACCTACCAGCTGCGCGAGGGCTCCAACATCGTGGGCCGCGGCCAAGACGCTCAGTTCCGGTTGCCCGACACCGGCGTGTCACGGCGTCACCTCGAGATCCGCTGGGACGGACAGGTCGCGTTGCTCTCGGATCTGAATTCGACCAACGGCACCACGGTGAACAACGCACCGATCCAGGAGTGGCAGCTTGCCGACGGCGACGTGATCCGCTTGGGCCACTCGGAGATCATCGTCCGGATCCACTAAGTCACGGGGCTCAACGCTGCCGTGCTTCGCCCCGTGTCGTCCGCCGTCCAAGTATCGTGACGTAGCCGATGTGCTCGGAGTCACGGCCATCAGGGATGCGACGCTTGGACGGAAAGGACGCCAGATGCAGGGACTGGTACTGCAGCTGACGCGCGCCGGATTTTTGATGCTGCTGTGGGTATTCATCTGGTCCGTGCTGCGAATCCTTCGGACGGACATCTACGCGCCCACCGGTGCTGTCATGGTGCGACGCGGATTGGCCTTGCGCAGCACGCTGCTCCCGTCACGCCAGCGGCGGCATGCGGCCCGCTACCTGGTGGTCACCGAAGGCGCGCTGGCGGGCGGACGCATCACCCTCAGTGGGCAGCCGGTGTTGATCGGAAGAGCTGACGACTCCACGCTGGTGCTCACCGATGACTACGCCTCGACGCGCCACGCCCGGCTGTCTCAGCGCGGCTCGGAGTGGTACGTCGAGGATCTAGGATCGACCAACGGTACTTACCTCGACAGGGCGAAGGTGACGACTGCGGTACGAGTTCCAATCGGAACGCCGATTCGGATCGGCAAAACGGCGATCGAGCTGCGGCCGTGACGCGCGCCAAAGACGCTGATACCGGCGTAGCCGCGATCGCGGGGGCACTTCCCGCTTGCGGGGGAGAGTGTCGCCCGTGACGCTGGTCCTGCGATATGCCGCGCGGAGTGATCGCGGCCTGGTACGCGCCAATAACGAAGATTCGGTCTATGCCGGCGCCCGGCTGCTCGCGCTGGCCGACGGCATGGGTGGGCACGCCGCCGGCGAGGTGGCATCCCAGCTGGTGATCGCGGCGCTGGCCCACCTCGATGACGACGAGCCGGGCGGCGATCTGCTGGCCAAGCTCGACCATGCGGTGCGCTCAGGCAATGCGGCGATCGCCGCGCAGGTCGAAGCGGAGCCCGAGCTCGAGGGGATGGGCACCACTCTCACCGCGATCCTGTTCGCGGGTGACCGCATCGGGCTGGTGCACATCGGCGACTCGCGGGGGTATCTGCTGCGCGACGGTGAGCTGACCCAGATCACCAAGGACGACACGTTCGTCCAGACCTTGGTCGACGAAGGCCGGATCACTCGCGAAGAGGCCCACAGTCACCCGCAGCGCAGTTTGATCATGCGGGCTCTGACCGGTCATGAGGTGGAACCGACGCTGACCATGCGCGAGGCGCGTGCCGGTGACCGCTACCTGCTGTGCTCCGATGGGTTGTCGGATCCGGTGAGCGACGAGACCATCCTCGAAGCGTTGCAGATTCCCGACGTCGCCGAGGCCGCCTACCGGCTCATCGAGTTGGCGCTGCGCGGCGGCGGTCCGGACAACGTGACCGTCGTGGTCGCCGACGTGGTCGACTACGACTACGGGCAGACCCAGCCGATTCTCGCCGGCGCGGTGTCGGGTGACGAGGATCAAATGACCCTGCCCAACACCTCCGCCGGGCGCGCCTCAGCGATTCGGCCTCGCGACGAGTCCGCCAAACGCGTTGCGCCGCAACCGGAAACACCGAACCGGCCGCGCTGGTCGCGCCGAAAGATGTTTGTCGCCGTCGCGCTGGCGCTGCTGTTGGTGTTCGCGGGCCTCACCGTCGGATGGTGGGTCATCCAGCGCAACTATTACGTCGCCGAATACAGCGGCAGAATCTCCATCGTCCGCGGAATCCAGGGGACCCTGCTGGGCGTCCCGTTGCAGGAGCCTTACCTGGTGGGCTGCCTCAACACCCGCAACGAGCTATCCCTGATCAGCTACGGCCAATCCGGTGGCCACAACAATTGCCAGCTGCTGACGCTGCAAGACCTGCGCCGCCCAGGCCAAGTCCAGGTTCAGACCGGACTGCCGGGCGGCAGCCTGGACCAGGCCGAATCGCAACTGCGGCAACTGCTGGCCGAATATCTACTGCCGATCTGTCCTTCGCCGCGTGCCACCTCTCCGCCCGGTTCCCCGAGCCCGCGCAGTGGAACACCCGGATCCGGCACCACAGCATCGCCAGCACCACCAACCTCCAGCTCCCCGAGCGCCAGCCCCCCACCGGGCACGAGCGCCAACGGCCCCGCGAACTCTGCGCCGGCAGGTCCGACGACCACGCCGCAGACACTGACCGCGCTTCCCGGGCCGCCACTTCAACCCGGCATCGATTGCCGGACGGTGGCATGACGACACAGCTTCAGCCGCCGGTCGCGGTCACACCCCCGTTGCCTACCCGGCGTAATGCCGAGTTGTTGCTTCTGGGCTTCGCCTCACTGATCACCGTCGCCGCGCTGCTGATAGTCGAAGCCAACCAAGAACGCGACCTGCATTGGACCGCGATCAGCTACGGGCTGGTGTTTCTGATCGTCTTCGGGTCGGCGCACATGGCCATCCGGCGCTTCGCGCCGTATACCGATCCGCTGCTGTTGCCGATCGTGGCATTGCTCAACGGCCTTGGCCTGGTGATGATTCACCGGCTCGACCTGGTCACCAATCAGCTCAGCGGCCGGCACCACCCCAGCGCGACCCAGCAGATGCTGTGGACCCTGATCGGCGTGGTGACCTTCTCGCTGGTGGTCACGTTCCTCAAAGACCATCGGCAGCTGGCGCGCTACGGCTACGTATGCGGACTCGTCGGCCTGGTCTTCCTGGTGATTCCTGCCCTGTTGCCGGCATCGCTGTCTGAACAGAACGGCGCCAAGATCTGGATTCGCTTGCCCGGCTTCTCAATTCAGCCCGCCGAGTTCTCCAAGATCTTGCTGCTGATCTTCTTCTCCGCGGTGCTGATCGCCAAGCGCGGCCTGTTCACCAGCGTCGGCAAGCATTTCATGGGGTTGACCCTGCCGCGGCCCCGCGACCTCGCGCCCCTGTTGGCGGCGTGGGTGATCTCAATTGGCGTGATGGTCTTCGAAAAAGACCTTGGCACTTCGCTATTGCTGTACACGTCGTTTCTGGTGGTGGTCTACCTCGCCACCCAACGCTTCAGTTGGGTGGGAATCGGATTGGTGCTGTTCGCCGCGGGAAGCGTTGTCGCGTACTACATCTTCGCCCACGTTCGGGTGCGGGTGCGGATGTGGTGGGACCCCTTCTCCGACCCCGACGGCAGCGGTTACCAGATGGTCCAGTCGCTCTTCAGCTTTGCCACCGGCGGAATCTTCGGCACGGGGCTCGGTAACGGTCAGCCCGACACGGTGCCTGCCGCCTCGACCGACTTCATCATCGCCGCGTTCGGCGAAGAACTCGGGCTGGTGGGGCTGGCCAGCATTTTGATGCTCTACACGATCGTCATCGTGCGCGGCCTGCGCACGGCGATCGCCACCCGCGACAGCTTCGGCAAGCTGCTGGCGGCGGGTCTGGCATCGACGCTGGCCCTGCAGCTGTTCATCGTCGTGGGCGGGGTAACCCAGCTCATTCCGCTGACCGGATTGACCACTCCGTGGATGTCCTACGGCGGCTCGTCCCTGCTGGCGAACTATGTGCTGCTGGCCATCCTGGCGCGCATCTCGCACAGCGCCCGTCGTCCCTTGCGCACCCGCGCGCGCAACCAGCCACCGATCGCGGCGGCCGGCACCGAGGTGATCGAGAAAGTATGAACGCCTCCCTGCGCCGGATCTCGGTGACCGTGATGGCGTTGATCGTCTTGCTCTTGATCAACGCCACGATGACCCAGGTCTTCGCCGCCGACTCACTGCGTGCCGACCCGCGCAACCAGCGGGTCCTGCTCGACGAGTATTCGCGGCAGCGCGGGCAGATCGTGGCCGGCGGCCAACTATTGGCGTATTCGGCGGCCACCGACAACCGCTACCGCTTCCTGCGGGTCTACCCCAATCCCGCGGTATACGCGCCGGTCACCGGCTTCTACTCGCTGCGCTACTCCAGCTCCGGGTTGGAACGCGCCGAGGATCCGCTGTTGAACGGCTCCGACGAGCGGCTGTTCGGGCGCAGGTTGGCCGACTTCTTCACCGGTCGCGATCCGCGCGGCGCAAACGTCGACACCACGATCAAGCCGCGGGTTCAGCAAGCCGCCTGGGACGCGATGCAGCAGGGCTGCGGCGGTCCGCCGTGCAAGGGCGCCGTCGTCGCCCTCGAGCCGTCGTCCGGCAAGATTTTGGCGATGGTGTCGTCGCCGTCCTACGACCCCAACCTGCTGGCGTCACACGATCCCGACGTGCAGGCGCAAGCGTGGCAGAAGCTGCGCGACGACCCCAACAATCCGCTGACAAACCGTGCTATCTCGGAGACCTATCCACCCGGGTCCACGTTCAAGGTGATCACCACCGCGGCGGCGTTGCAGTCCGGTGCCTCCGACACCCAGCAGCTGACCGCTGCACCCTCCATTCCGCTACCCAACAGCACCGCAACTTTGGAGAACTACGGTGGGGAACCGTGTGGAAACACGCCGACGGTGCCGCTGCGGCAAGCCTTCGCCCTGTCCTGCAACACTGCGTTTGTGCAGCTCGGGATCCTCACGGGGGCCGACGCGCTGCGCAACATGGCGCAGTCATTCGGGCTGGACAACACGCCCAGCGTCATCCCGCTGCAGGTCGCGGAATCAACCGTCGGGATCATTCCGGACGCCGCGGCGCTGGGAATGTCGAGCATCGGCCAGAAGGATGTCGCCGTGACACCCCTGCAGAACGCCGAGATCGCCGCGACCATCGCGAACGGCGGGGTGACGATGCAGCCCTACCTGATCGACAGCCTCAAGGGGCCTGACCTGACCACCATCAGCACCACGGCGCCGTATGAGCAGCGGCGCGCCGTGTCACCGCAGGTCGCCGCTAAGCTGACAGAGCTGATGGTCGGCGCCGAGAAGGTCGCACAGCAGAAAGGGGCCATTCCCGGCGTGCAGATCGCATCGAAGACTGGTACCGCAGAGCATGGCAGCGATCCGCGGCACACACCGCCGCATGCGTGGTACATCGCTTTCGCTCCCGCACAGACCCCGAGGGTCGCTGTGGCGGTGTTGGTGGAGGATGGCGGCGACCGCCTGTCCGCGACGGGGGGTGCACTCGCCGCGCCGATCGGACGGGCTGTGATCGAGGCTGCGCTACAGGGAGGACCATGAGCCCGCGAGTTGGTGTGACGCTGTCTGGCAGATACCGCCTGCAGCGCCTGATCGCCACCGGCGGCATGGGTCAGGTGTGGGAGGCGGTAGACAGCCGGCTAGGCCGGCGTGTCGCGGTCAAGGTGCTCAAGCAGGAGTTCTCCCAGGACCCGGAGTTCATCGAGCGGTTCCGCGCCGAAGCGCGCACCACCGCGATGCTCAACCATCCCGGCATCGCCCAGGTCCACGACTACGGCGAGAGCCAGCTGGACGGCGAAGGCCGGACCGCCTACCTGGTGATGGAGCTGGTCAACGGTGAGCCGCTGAACTCGGTGCTCAAGCGCACCGGCCGGCTGTCGCTGCGGCACGCGCTGGACATGCTCGAGCAGACCGGTCGCGCCCTGCAGGTCGCGCACGCCGCCGGCCTGGTCCACCGCGACGTCAAACCCGGAAACATCCTGATCACCCCCACCGGCCAGGTGAAGATCACCGACTTCGGTATCGCCAAGGCCGTCGATTCCGCACCCGTGACCCAGACGGGGATGGTGATGGGCACCGCCCAGTACATCGCACCCGAACAGGCCCTGGGTCACGACGCCACGCCGTCCAGCGACGTGTATTCGTTGGGAGTCGTTGGCTACGAGGTTGTTTCGGGCAAGCGGCCTTTTACCGGTGATGGCGCGCTGACGGTGGCGATGAAGCACATCAAGGAACCGCCGCCGCCGCTGCCCGCGGAGCTGCCGCCCAACGTGCGTGAACTCATCGAGATCACGCTGGTCAAGAACCCCGCGATGCGCTATCGGAGCGGGGGGCCGTTCGCCGATGCCGTGGCCGCGGTGCGTGCCGGACGTCGTCCGCCGCGGCCCAGCCAATCACCGCCTCCGGGCCGCGCCTCGCCGGCGGCCATTCCGTCCAGCCCGACCGCGCGCGCCCCCGTGGTGTCTCCGGGCCGAGGCGCTGCGCCCCGCCGGTCGCGGCCGACCACCGGTGGTCATCGCCCGCCCCCGGCCAGGCGGACCTTCTCGTCGGGTCAGCGGGCTCTGCTGTGGGCCGCCGGGGTCCTGGGGGCACTGGCCATCATCATCGCGGTGCTCATTGTCATCAATTCGCGCGCGGACCAGCAGCCGCAGCCGCCCACCGTTACCGACACCGGCACCCCGCCCGCGTCCGCGCCGCCGGCCACCAAGACACCGAGCGGTTCGGGGGCCCAGCCCGGCATGCGGATCAACTGGCCGGATGACGGGACAATAGGGACTTCCGGCTTCCACAACGCGCCGGCCCGACACGGAACACCGCAATGACCACGCCGCAACACCTGTCCGACCGTTATGAACTGGGCGAAATCCTCGGGTTCGGGGGCATGTCCGAGGTTCACCTGGCCCGCGACGTCCGGTTGCATCGCGATGTCGCGGTCAAGGTGCTGCGCGCCGATCTCGCCCGCGACCCCAGCTTTTACCTTCGCTTCCGTCGCGAGGCGCAAAACGCCGCCGCGTTGAATCACCCGTCCATCGTCGCCGTCTACGACACCGGAGAAGCCGAGACGCCCACCGGGCCGCTGCCCTACATCGTCATGGAGTATGTCGACGGCGTCACCCTGCGCGACATCGTGCACACCGATGGCCCGCTGCCGCCGCGCCGGGCCATCGAGATCATCGCCGACGCGTGCCAGGCGCTGAACTTCAGCCACCAGAACGGCATCATCCACCGCGACGTCAAGCCGGCCAACATCATGATCAGCACCACCAATGCGGTCAAGGTGATGGACTTCGGTATCGCCCGTGCGATCGCCGACAGCGGCAACAGCGTCACCCAGACCGCCGCGGTGATCGGCACCGCGCAGTATTTGTCGCCCGAGCAGGCCCGCGGCGAGGCCGTCGACGCACGTTCCGATGTGTACTCGCTGGGCTGCGTCCTTTACGAAATCCTCACGGGCGAACCGCCTTTCACCGGCGACTCGCCGGTGGCCGTTGCCTACCAACATGTTCGGGAAGACCCCGTCCCGCCGTCGCAGCGGCACGAAGGCATCTCGGCCGACCTCGACGCTGTCGTGCTCAAGGCGCTGGCCAAGAATCCCGACAACCGGTATCAGACCGCGGCGGAGATGCGTACCGATCTGATTCGGGTGCACAACGGCGAGAAACCCGAAGCGCCGAAGGTGCTCACCGACGCCGACCGGAGCTCGCTGCTGTCGTCCGGTGCCGGCAACGCCGGCCCGGCGCGCACCGACCCGCTGCCGCGTCAGGTTCTCACCGACGCGAGCGAGGACCGCAGCGTCGGTTCAGTCGGCCGCTGGATCGTCGCGGTGGCCGCGCTGGCGGTCCTGACGGTCGTTGTTGTCATTGCTTTCAACGCCTTCGGCGGCAGCACCCGCGATGTGCAGGTGCCCGACGTGCGCGGACAGGTATCGGCCGATGCCATTGCGGCGCTGCAAAATCGGGGCTTCAAGACCCGCACCCTGCAGAAGCCGGATTCGACGGTCCCGCCCGACCACGTCATCGGTACCGACCCGGGCGCCAACGCGTCGGTCAGTGCGGGCGACGACATCACCATCAACGTCTCGACCGGACCCGAACAGCGCGAGGTCCCCGACGTCTCCTCACTGAGCTACTCCGACGCGGTCGCCAAGCTGAAGGCCGCGGGCTTCAGTAAGTTCAAGCAGGCCAACTCACCTTCGACCCCGGAACTGCTGGGCAAGGTGATCGGCACCAACCCGCCGGCCAACCAGACGTCCGCGATCACCAACGTCGTCACCCTCATCGTCGGCTCCGGGCCGGAGACCAAGCAGGTTCCCGATGTCGCCGGCCAGAACGTCGACATCGCGCAGAAGAACCTGACCGTCTACGGCTTCAACAAGATCACCCAGGTGCAGGTGGACAGCACCCGCCCGGCCGGTGAGGTGATGGGGACCAATCCGTCCAAGGGGCAGACCGTTCCGGTCGACTCGGTGATCGAGTTGCAGGTGTCCAAGGGCAACCAGTTCGTCATGCCCGACCTGTCGGGCATGTTCTGGACCGACGCCGAACCACGGCTACGCGCGCTGGGCTGGACGGGATTCCTCGACAAAGGCGCCGACGTCGACGCCGGCAGCACCCAGTCCCACCGGGTGGTTTATCAGAACCCGCCGGCCGGCGCCGGCGTCAACCGGGACGGCATGATCACGCTGAAGTTCGGTCAGTAGCCGTCGGATCGGCCGGGAAATACTGCCGCACCGCGGCGTGGACGTCATGCTCGAGCCGGCGCACCAGCGTGTCGTTGCGCTCCCACCCGCAATCGGCAAGCCAGTTCGACAGCATTCGGTGGCCGCCCTCGGTGAGGATCGACTCCGGGTGGAACTGGACGCCGTGAATCGGCAACTCGGTGTGCCGCACGCCCATGATCACACCGCTCGCGGTGTGGGCAGTGACCTCCAGCACCGGCGGCAGCGACTCGGGCAGGATGGTCAGCGAGTGGTAGCGGGTCGCCGTGAATGGATCCGGAAGCCCTTGCAGCACACCAGTATTGGTGTGGTGGACGCTGCTGGTCTTGCCGTGCAACAGTTCGGGGGCGCGGTCGACGGTGGCGCCGAACGCGACGCCGATGGCCTGGTGCCCCAGGCAAACCCCAAGCATCGGGGTCCGCTCGGAGGCGCATGCGCGAACCATCCCGATCGACGCACCCGCACGCTCCGGGGTACCCGGCCCGGGACTGAGCAGCACTCCGTCGAACTGGCGGGCTACGGCGGCCCCATCGGAGAGCCGGGTGTCGTCGTTGCGCCAGACTTCAGCGTCCACACCCAGCTGACCGAGGTACTGCACCAGGTTGAACACGAAGCTGTCGTAGTTGTCGACAACCAGGATCCGCATCGTGTCAGGGTACCGTCCGCCGGCGCCCGCGCCGCTGGTCAGGCGTCAGTAGCCGATCGGCCCGTTGGGCTGCGCGAAATGCAGCCGGTCGGGCTCGAAGTGACCGACCACCTGCACGTCGGGCTTCACCTCCTCGGCGTAACCGAGGCCGAAGCGGACCACGTACTGCTTGTACAGGACCACCAGGGGAGCGGCGGCGAGAGCGGCTTGCATGGCCGCCGCGTTGCCGATCGCGGTGATCGTGTACGGCGGGCTGTAGGTGCGCCCGTTGAGCAACAGGGTGTTGCCGACGCAGCGCGGCACCGAGGTGGCGATGATCCGCTGATCTTGCATCTGGATCGCCTCGGCCCCGGCGCTCCACAGCGCGTTGAGCACCGCCTGGATGTCTTGTTGGTGGACCACCAGGTCGTCGGGCGACGCATCGCGGGGGAACCGGCCGTTGGCGTCGCGCTGCGCGTCGGCGAGGGTGACCACCAGGCCCGGCCCGTGCACCGGCGTCATCTCCGCCTCGCCGGCGAGCTGCGTGGAGCGCCGCAACATGGCCGCCAGCGCGGCGTCGGACGACCGTCCGTGCGCGGCGTCGATCTTGCCGGCGAGTGCCTCGCGCTGAGCGCTGAGGCGGTTCACCGACGATTGGGTCTCGCGGACCAGGTCGACCAGCCGTGGGGCGTCGCTGCGGCGGATTTCGGCGCCCCCCGAAACCCCGTGGGTGGCGGCGAGCAGCAGTCCCGCCAACAGACACACGATCGGGACGCCCCAGCGCCACGGCGACCGGCCCGTCTGGATCATCGAGTCTCCATTTCCTGGTCACCGTCCCAGGTGAGTTAGTCTCGTAGCCAAGCTCTCGGTGCAACTGCAGTGCTTATCGTTGCACCTCGTCCCGCTCACCGTGTCGTTGAGGTAATCCGCGAGGTAAACATGCCCAAGTCCAAGGTCCGCAAGAAGAACGACTTCACCGTCAGCTCGGTCAGCCGCACCCCAGTGAAAGTCAAGGTCGGACCGTCGAGCGTGTGGTTCGTGGCGCTGTTCATCGGTCTCATGCTGATCGGTCTCGTCTGGCTGATGGTGTTTCAGTTGGCCGCCGTCGGAAGCCAGGCCCCGGCCGCCCTGAACTGGATGGCGCAACTGGGCCCGTGGAACTACGCAATCGCGTTCGCTTTCATGATCACCGGCTTGTTGCTCACGATGCGCTGGCACTGAGCAGGGCGGTCGGTGCAATGAATTCATTTCCGGCGTGATTCGTCGCTGCGTCAGCAACTTTCGGAGCACCCAATCACACGCGTGTGATTTATCCCCACTGTTGATAGCTGATGTGGATAACTGCATAGGCCGTGGTCGGAGGGGCTAAGGAGCGCATGCAGCAAACACAATGGCAGCCACACACGGCGGGAATCGCAGGTTGTGGCGCCGCGGGCGTTTTGATGGCTATCGCCGCTGTGACCGTCGTCACAGACCCGCCGGGCCGCATTCTGGCGGGCGTTGCCGCGGCGGGTCTGATCTTGTTTGCCGGCGTGTCGTGGCACGCGCGTCCCAAGCTGGCAATCACGCCCGGCGGCCTGCTGCTCCGCGGCTGGTTCCGAACGCAGGTATTGCAGCATTCCGGCATCAAGATCATCCGCATCATCGAGTTCCGCCGCTACGGGCGCAAGGTGCGGTTACTCGAGGTCGAGACGGCGGACGGCGACCTTGTGCTGTTCTCCCGCTGGGACCTCGGGACGGACCCGCTGGACGTGCTCGACGCGCTCACCGCCGCCGGCTACGCGGGTGGACAACAGCGCTGAGCAGGCCGCCCCGGCTGTCGAGCTCAGGAGATGGTGATCGACTCGATCACGACCGGCTCGGTTGGGCGGTCGTTGCCGTCGGTGCCCGTGGTCGAGATGGCGTCGACGACCTTCTGCGACTCCGGGTCGGTCACTTCGCCGAAGATCGTGTGGCGCCGGTTCAGGTGCGGGGTTTGGCCGACCGTGATGAAGAACTGCGAGCCGTTGGTGCCCGGGCCCGCGTTCGCCATCGCCAGCAGGTAGGGCTTGTCGAATTGCAGTTCGGGGTGGAATTCGTCGGCGAACTTGTAGCCCGGGCCGCCGCGGCCGGTTCCGGTCGGGTCGCCACCCTGGATCATGAAGCCCCGGATCACCCGGTGAAAGACCGCGCCGTCGTAGAAGGGTCCGGAAGAGCCTCCCGATGCGTTCTGCGTCGAGTACTCCTTGGTGCCCTGCGCCAGGCCGACGAAGTTGGCGACGGTCTTGGGC
>DASTKA010000631.1:0-4257 GCA_035716165.1 Mycobacterium sp.
GGCCGAGGCGGCCTTCGAGTACGCGGCCCGGCTCGGCTACGACGGAGTCGAGCTGATGGTGTGGGCCGAGTCGGTCAGCCAGGATGTGGAGGCCGTCAAGAAGCTGTCGCGCCGCTACCGCGTCCCGGTGCTGTCCGTGCATGCCCCCTGCCTGCTGATCTCGCAGCGGGTGTGGGGCGCCAACCCGGTCCCGAAGCTGGATCGCAGCGTGCGCGCCGCCGAGGAGCTGGGCGCGCAGACCGTGGTCGTGCATCCGCCGTTTCGCTGGCAGCGGCGCTACGCCGAGGGTTTCACCGAGCAGGTGGCGACGCTGGAAGCGTCGAGCGACGTGCTGGTCGCGGTGGAGAACATGTTCCCGTTCCGGGCGGACCGGTTGTTCGGGTCAGGGCAGTCACTGGAACGGATGCGCAGACGCGGTGGCGGCCCCGGCCCGGCGATTTCGGCGTTCGCGCCGTCCCACGACCCGCTCGACGGCAACCACGCGCACTACACGCTGGATCTGTCCCACACCGCGACCGCGGGCACCGACTCGCTGGACATGGCCCGGCGGATGGGTACCGGGTTGGTGCATCTGCACCTGTGCGACGGCAATGGTCTGCCCGCCGACGAGCACCTGGTGCCGGGGCGCGGCACCCAGCCCACCGTCGAGGTATGCGAGATGCTGGCCGGCAGTCATTTCGCCGGGCACGTCATCCTGGAGGTCTCGACATCCAGCGCACGGTCCGCCAACGAGCGCGAGGCCATGCTCGCCGAATCGCTGCAGTTTGCCCGCACGCACCTGCTGCGCTGACCAAGCCGGGAGAAATCCAGACAACATGAGTGCGCTATTCACCACCGCGATGACGTTGCGGGAGGTCGGTTCAGGCGCCTTCGAGGGCGAGCTCGACAAGCGCTGGACCATCGGGCCCAAGGTGCACGGCGGCGCGATGCTGGCCCTGTGCGCCAACGCCGCCCGCACCGCCTGCGGCGGCCCGGACGGCCCCGAATCGGCCCAGCAACCGGTCGCGGTGTCGGCGAGCTACCTGTGGGCGCCCGATCCGGGGCAGGTGCAGCTGGTGACGTCGATCCGCAAGCGGGGCCGCCGGATCAGCGTCGTAGACGTCGAGCTCAACCAGGGTGACCGCACCGCGGTGCACGCCGTGGTCAACCTCGGCGAGCCCGAGCACTTCGCCCCCGGCGGTGCGGCCAAGCCGCTGCTGTCGGCCAACCCGGTGCTCGATCTGATGGCGCCGGAACCCCCCGACGACATCGAACCGATCGGGCCCGGGCATCCGCTGGCCGGCCTCGTACACCTGGGGGAGGGCTGCGACGTGCGGCCGGTGCTGTCGACCATGCGGCCGCGCAGCGACGGGCGCCCACCGGTGATCCAGATGTGGGCCCGGCCCCGCGGCGTGGCCCCGGACGCGCTGTTTGCGCTCATGTGCGGCGATCTGTCGGCCCCGGTGACGTTCGCCGTGGACCGGACCGGCTGGGCGCCCACGATCCAGCTGACGGCCTTTCTGCGCGCCCTGCCGGCCGACGGCTGGCTGCGCATCATCGCGACCTGCACCGAGATCGGACAGGACTGGTTCGACGAGGACCACACCGTCGTCGACAGCCTGGGGCGCCTCGTGGTGCAGGCCCGCCAGTTGGCGTTGGTCCCTGCCGCTCACTAGTGCGCGGTGTCTGCGATGCTGTCCGGCATGGCAAGAATCGCGATCATCGGTGGCGGCAGCATCGGGGAGGCACTGCTGTCGGGTCTGCTGCGGGCGGGCCGGCAGGTCAAGGACCTGGTGGTGGTCGAGCGGGTGCCCGAGCGCGCCAAATACCTGGCCGACACCTATTCGGTGCGCCTCGGGTCGGTGTCCGACGCGGTGGAGAACGCGTCGTTCGTCGTGGTCGCGGTGAAGCCCGCCGACGTCGAGTCGGTGGTGGGCCAGATCGCCCGCGCGGCCGGCGCCGCCGAGAGCGATACCGCCGAGCAGGTGTTCGTCACGGTCGCGGCCGGGATCACCATCACCTACTTCGAGTCGAGACTTCCGGCCGGGACGCCGGTGGTGCGGGCCATGCCGAACGCGGCGGCCCTGGTCGGCGCCGGGGTCACCGCGCTGGCCAAGGGCAGGTTCGTCACCGCGCCACAGCTCGAGGGCGTCTCGGCCCTGTTCGACTCCGTCGGCGGCGTGCTGAGCGTCCCAGAGAGCCAAATGGACGCCGTGACCGCGCTATCGGGGTCCGGGCCGGCCTACTTCTTCCTGCTGGTCGAGGCCCTGGTCGACGCCGGCGTCGCCGCGGGTCTGAGCCGCGAGGTGGCCGCCGACCTGACCGCGCAGACCATGGCCGGCTCGGCCGCGATGCTGCTGGAACGCATGGACGCCGACCGCCAGCTCGGTGAGGCCGAGGCGCCGGGCCTGCGGGTTGACGCCACGGCGACGCAGCTGCGGGCCACGGTCACCTCGCCCGGGGGTACCACCGCGGCCGCCCTGCGCGAGCTGGAACGAGGAGGCCTGCGCGCGGCCGTTGACGCGGCCGTTCAGGCCGCCAAAAGGCGCTCTGAGCAGCTAAGAATTACATCGGAGTAAGCAAAGTTTTTTGAATTGATTGTCCCCCACCAGTACCAGTAACCCCATTAGTCCCGCTATTCTCCTCTTGTAAGCACGTGTGGGTGCCAGCGGAGGGGAAGCCGCTGGCATGCGCGTGCCTGACACGATTGGGTTGCGATGACGTCTAGTAACGGGCCATCAGCGCGAGATGCTGCAGGTAAGCCACGGGACGCCGGTCCCGTCGACCAGGGCAGGACGCAGTTTCTCACCGTCGCCGAGGTGGCGGCGTTGATGCGGGTCTCCAAGATGACGGTGTACCGGTTGGTGCATAACGGCGAGCTGCCCGCGGTCCGGGTGGGCCGGTCCTTCCGGGTGCACGCCAAGGCCGTCCACGACATGCTCGAGACGTCGTACTTCGACGCCGGCTGACCTGAAAGTGCCGCTCGCGGGTGGCATCCAGGCTCTGCGGTTACGCGGCGATCGCCCGACGCCGGTTTGGTGTTCGATGCGTTGCGCCGGGTAAAGTGTCCGGGTCCAAGCTTTGAAGCAGGTCACGGTCAGATAGCGGAGTTCATGGGTTCAGTAATCAAGAAGCGGCGCAAGCGTATGTCGAAGAAGAAGCACCGCAAGCTGCTGCGTCGCACCCGGGTGCAGCGCAGAAAACTCGGCAAGTAACCCGCCCGCGGCGTCGTGCCGCGATCTCGCCTGGCCGCTAGGCTGTTCAGGTGGATCCGTCGAATGGGGGGAACACCGGGCCGGGCGACACCGCCGGCAACACGGTGCATTACCCGAAGATCGTGCTGGTCACAGGTGCCTGCCGGTTCCTGGGCGGCTACCTGACGGCGCGGCTCGCGCAGAACCCGATGATCAAGGGTGTCATCGCGGTGGATGCGATAGCCCCGAGCAAGGACATGCTGCGCCGGATGGGGCGCGCCGAGTTCGTCCGCGCTGACATTCGAAATCCCTTTATAGCCAAGGTGATTCGCAACGGAGACGTCGACACCGTGGTGCATGCGGCGGCGGCGTCGTACGCGCCGCGATCCGGCGGCACCGCGGCGCTCAAAGAAATCAACGTGATGGGCGCGATGCAGCTGTTTGCGGCCTGTCAGAAGGCGCCCTCGGTGCGCCGGGTGGTGCTCAAGTCGACGTCCGAGGTGTACGGCTCGAGCGCTCACGATCCGGTGATGTTCACCGAGGACAGCACCAGCCGTCGACCATTCCGCGACGGTTTCGCCAAGGACAGCCTCGACATCGAGGCCTACGCGCGGGGGTTGGGACGGCGCCGGCCCGACATCGCCGTGACGATCCTGCGGTTGGCCAACATGATCGGTCCGGCGATGGACACCACGCTGTCGCGTTACCTGGCCGGACCGCTGGTGCCGACCATGTTCGGGCGCGACGCGCGCCTGCAATTGCTGCACGAGCAGGATGCGCTGGGTGCGCTGGAGCGCGCGGCGATGGCCGGCAAGGCGGGAACGTTCAACATCGGCGCCGACGGCATCATCATGCTGTCGCAGGCGATCCGGCGGGCCGGCCGGATTCCTTTGCCAGTACCGGGTTTCGGCGTATGGGCACTGGATTCTTTACGGCGCGCTAATCATTACAACGAGATCAGTCGCGACCAATTTGATTACTTGAGTTATGGCCGTGTCATGAATACCAGCCGGATGCGCTCAGAACTCGGCTTCCAGCCGAAATGGACCACGGCGGAAGCCTTTGACGACTACGTTCGCGGCCG
>DASTKA010000632.1:0-2769 GCA_035716165.1 Mycobacterium sp.
ATCCCGCCCGTGGCTGAATCACGACGATGGTGTCCGACGCCGGGATCTCGAGGGTCAGACGGCCCTGCACCGTCACCTCGTCGAGGGTCACCGAACCTGCATCACTGCGCCGATGTGACATCGCGGCATGGCTGGTGAGCCCGGAGGTTCGCCAGCCCGGTTGATAGGCGCCGGCGAAGAATCTCCTCGCGGCTTGTGCGTCGGCGGTGCGAAACTGCTTGTATTGCACCGCGACTGGACGCAATACCTGTTCCGTATCACGGCCGAGCACCGGGCGGGCGGGGCAATAGTCGGACCCGGTCCCGTCGGTCGGTTCGCCGGCGATCCCGGCGGCCGGCTTGCCGGCGGTCGGGCTCGTCACGGTGGTCATGGGTGACCCGGCTGAAAAGCTCTCATTGCCCGCATCATCGCATCACTGCGCCGTCGACGGTAGACCCATGTGGCGCTTGTGACCCCACGCTTCCATAAATATTCAGAGCGTCGAGCGCGATCCGCTGCCATGCAAAGCGTGACATGGCGCGGCTGCGGCCCGCCGAACCCATGCTCTCGGATTGAAAACGCTGGCCCAGAAGTCTTCTTGACGCCGCGGCGAGGCCGAGGGGATTCTCCGGCGGCACTACCAGGCCGGTGATGTCGTCGAGTACGACGTCGGCTAGGACTCCCACGGAGGCCGCTATCACCGGCGCCCCGCTGGCCATGGCCTGTAACACGGTGGTGGCGCGGGGTGGCCGGCGGGGAGTGCAAGCCACGACGTCGGCGGAGCGAATGAGTTTCGGGAGTTCGTCCCCGGCGACCCGACCGGCGAAACGTACCCGATCAGCCACGCCGAGGTCGGACGCGAGACGTTCCAGCAGCGTCCGCGCATCGTCGTAACCGGCGTTCGTTGCTTCGATTTCCGCGATCACCAGTTCCGCGCCGGGCACCTTGGGCAACGCGCGGATCGTGATATCGAGGCCGTTGTGCCACAGCGGATTCGGCACCACGCACAGAATGCGTTGCAGACCGTTGCGCGAGGCCGCCGGCCCGGTCGGCGTGTAGCGCTCGGCGTCCACGCCGCAGGTCAAGGCGGATACTCGTACCCGCCGTCGACGCAGCCGGGCCAGCGCATCCACGTCGTCGCAGCTCTCACCCGTTGCCCAGGCCGCGCTGCGTGCCAGAAGGGGCTCGATGCGCTCGCGTTCGTTTCGTTCGGTCCCGACATGGCCACGCGATGTCGCGGCCAATCCCAAAAACGACTGCACGGTTGGGATACGGCGACGGCGTGCGGCCAATTGGGCGGCCAGCCCGCCCAGCCAGCCGTATGCGTGCACGACCTCGGGCGGCTCCGTCGACCAGGTCCGGTCCAGCGTGGCCGCCCACTCCCCGGCATAGGGCAGCACCTCAAGCGGTGGTGCCGCTGTGCGTGGACCGACGGGAACCGAAACGCGGCGGTAGTTCCCCTTGGTGGCCGCCTGTGCGGAACGCCGATCGGCTCGCCGCAGGCAGACCGTCGCATCGTGTCCCTGGGCCGCCAGTGCGGCGCACAACTGCTCCGGGTCGTCTCCGACGACGTCATCACCGCTGACAATTGCAATTCTCAACTGCAATCCCTCCGCGTGCCATCGTCCCATCTGCCAACGTCAAATGGCATACCCTGCGCTGTACCAGTGAAACGGGCAGGTCGGCCTCTTCGCCTCGTGGCCCGGGCTTCGTCCGGTGGACCGTCGGTGCTCGGTAATCCGCTTTGTCTGGGATCGCCTGCGGCGGCCGTTTGGCAGCGGGTCGGACAAGGTAGAGACTTGAAACGTGGCGACTAGCGGGCATGGCCCCGGCGTTGCGGTGGTGGCACTGCTGGCGTCGGCGGGCGGCCTGGAAGCCCTGTCGACCGTACTTCGCGATCTACCGCCGGACTTTCCGGCCGCCGTCGTCGTGCAGCAGCATCTGGGCGGTCACACCAGCGTGCTGCCTACCATTCTGGGCCGGCTGACGGGGCGTTCGGTCGGCTGGGCGCGGGAGGGACAAACCCTTCAACCGGGACAAGTGGTCGTCTGCCCGCCCGGAATGTTGCTGGAGCTGACCCCGGATGGCCGGTGCCGGCTGCAGAGCGGGCTGAATCATGGGACGCAGGGCTCCGACGTGCTGCTGACGTCCGTGGCCAGTTCGTACGGCCCGAGAGGCGCTGCGGTGGTGCTATCGGGTTCCGGGCATGACGGCGCTGCGGGCACCGTCACAATGAAGCGGGCCGGCGCTATCGTCATCGCCGAGAGCCCCTCCACGGCCCGGTACCCGTCGATGCCGATCGCGGCCGCACGCGCCGGCGCCGACCTGGTGCTGGACATCGACGAAATCGGTCAAGTTTTGAGCAGCATCGTCGCCGGCGCACCACTTCCCAAACCCCGAGAATCGGCGGCGCAAGCTCCGGTGGACGACGATGCCGGCGTCGCCACGTACGACGTGCTCGACCGGCTGGCCCCGAAGATCAGCACCAACACTGCGGCGGCCCGGGGCGAGCTCGCCCGCCTGCGCGCGGCCGAGCTGCAACGCCGGCGCCAGGAGCTGACGGTGGGGATCGTCGCTACGCCGGAGACGGTGGCCATGGCGCGTCGCAGGGCCCGGGAATCACGTTCCCGCGCGCAACTGGCTCATCAGGCCGCCGAGGAAGCATCCACTCGCGACGTCAGACCGCGACATCGCGGGTAACTAACCCACGACCTCCATCAGTAGCAGCGCCCCGCCGACCGTCCCCTCGCTCGAACGGAACGACGTGCAGGTGATGCGCACCTTGGCCGG
>DASTKA010000633.1:0-2718 GCA_035716165.1 Mycobacterium sp.
GCGGACGAGGCCGAACCGCCGATGGAACCGGAGCTCCTTTCCTACATGATCGCGGCCGCGTTGAACCTCCAGGTGCCGGAGAAACAAACCCTGCTGGCCGAGCCACGAACCGACTCCCGACTCAAGCACGAGCTGCGCCTGCTGCGCAAGGAGATCGTGCTGCTCAAGCAGATGGTTGCCCATGCCGCCGCAGCTGGAACGGTCCGGACGTCGTTGAACTAGGTCCTAGCTTGAACAGCTCTCAAGTTATCTAGACAAAGCTGGGGAAAACTGCTTCCCCAGAAATACAAGGGCGGCCCATCCTTTTGGGTGCTTGAAACCTGAAGGGGAGGACCGCCGTGACTAATGATGACCTCTTGTACCGCCATCGTGTCCAGCTATTCGCACGTGCACAAACCGTGGGCGTCAGTCGCGCCTGCCGCGAGCTCGGTTTTCACCGCTCGAGGTACTACCGCTGGAAACCGCTGCTCGAGCGCCACGGACTCGAGATCCTTCGGCCAAGAGAACGACGGCCGCCCCGAATGCCGAATCAGGTCCCGCCCTGGATGGAGGAACGGGTCGTCGCCTTCGCCCTCGGGCACCCGGGGCTGGGACCGCGCCGCGTTGCCGCGCAGTTGGCGTTGCCGATGTGGGGTGGCCAGCCGATCTCGGCGACCGGCGTGCTCAAGGTTCTGCGCCGGCACGGCTTGCACACCCGGCGTCGGCGCCTGGCTCTGGTCGCCGGCTACGCGGCGCCACCCGAACCGCAGCCGCGGCTGCCACCCGTGCCGCTGCACCTCGAAGCGGAAAAGCCCGGCGATCTCGTGCAGCTGGACTGTTTTCACATCGGACGCCTGAGTGGCACCAAAGGCCGGGTCTGGCAATACACGGCGATCGACGTCGCCAGCTCCTTCGTCTGGGGCGAAGTGCATGTCACCCCGCTGAATCCGTCGGTGCGGTTCACGACGGCGCTCGTCGATCGCGTGGCGCGCGAACTGGCAGCCGCCGGCTGGACGCTGCGGGCGGTCTCGACCGACAACGGTTCGGAGTTTCGGGCGGCGCCCTTTAGCCAGGCCGTGGAGCGCCGTGGAGCCAAGCATCGCTTTATCCGCGCCGGTCGGCCGCAAACCAACGGTGCCGTCGAGCGCGTGCAGCGCACGGTGCTCGAAGAATGCTGGCGGCCGACCTTCGCCCGATCCCTTGTGCCCAAGTTCACCGCGCTGCGACGTGACCTCGATGCCTATCTCCGGTACTACAACTTTGAACGCGCACACACTGGCTTTCGCAACCGCGGTCAAACGCCCGCTGCTATCGTCTACGGTGCTCGGAAAATGCGCCCAAGATGAGCCGCACCTGTCGCTTCATCTTGAGAGCCGTTCATCCTAGCTCGTGTGTAGATCGACGACCAGGCGCCAGGCGTAGCTCCCGGTCGCGGGGAGCGTGAACGCCGTCACCCGAACCGGGCGAGAAAGGTCGATGGTGATGGAGGCATCGGCGCCCTGCTGGACCGCCGGTTCGACGCCGCTGACGTGGTAGCTACGGATGCCATTGACGGGAACGCCGCTGGCCGTCGTGTTCTTGAAGATCACGGTGATGTGTGAGTCGTCCGGCCGGGTGATCAGCATCGTCGGCAGGCCGTTGCCATGAATGTCGAAAACCAGCCGGGTTAATCCGGCGACGGCGGTTCCGGGCCGGATGCGGAACACCGTGCCGCCGGTCGCGCCGTTGGTGAAGCTGAACAGCACGGCGGCCGGTGGCACGGACGCCGCCGGTGTCGCTGTCGCTGAAGGCGAGGGCCGAGCGGATGCCGATGCCGACGCATGGGACGCCCGGACGGAGGCCGTTGTGCTGGCCGCCAGGTTGTGATTGCTGGGTAGGAAGCGTCCGCCCTCGTACAGCACCGCCGCGAGCAGAACGCAGGCGGCGGCGCCGAGGCCCACGGCGAGGCGCATGACGTTATCCGATTTCCTGGGTGCTGCGGGTGGTGGAGCCGCTGGCGTTTGGTCAAACAGAACTGCCGGCTCCTCGCCGTAGATCACGTTATGGTGCTCAACGGCAGCCGGCGGCGGGGCCGCAGCCTCAACTTCCGGTTGGGAGATGGCGACGGGTTCTGGATCCGGCTCGGTCGCGGGCTCGGGTGGCGCGGGGACATTGAGCGGTTCCCGATGGGAGTCGATGAGGACTTCTCGCCACGTGTCCTCCGGTGTCCTGACTATCGGCGGCGGGATCGGCGCTGCGCTAACTGGCTCTGGAGTGGTCTCTTCCGCCATCGGTGCAGATTCGACGGCATTCGCCGGACCGATCTCTTCTTCATCAACGGTAGGCTCTTCAGTGGCGGCGTAGATCGGCTCGGTCGCGGATGTCAGCGGTGCCGGATGATCGACGGACGGCTCGTCGCGGAAGATCTCGCGCTCCAACTCGCTCATCAGGTCGGGGACGCTGGTCACCTCCGGCAACATCGGTGTCGGTGGCTCTGGCATGGGCGCGACGAGGCGAGTGTCATCGGCAGGCGTGATCTCGAAGGATCGTCGCGCGCTCTCGTCGCGGAGGCGTTCGGGGACCGATGCAGCGAAGGCCTGGTCCATGGCCGCGGCCGCTACCGGAGCCTTCGGCAGGCGGCCGACCCGCAGCAGCATTTCGCGGAAGTCCTCGACTCGCTCGCGACAGGACTCGCAACGGCGCAGGTGGTCGCGCGCCCACTCGAGCTCTTTCCCGTCGAGGCGGTCGTCGAGCACCGCG
>DASTKA010000634.1:0-2628 GCA_035716165.1 Mycobacterium sp.
TCGCCCGCCGGCACGCTGCTGGTCCGCGGCCCCTATGGTCGCGGATTTCCGTTCACGCTGTTGTACGGCACCACGTACGCGGCGCGCGGCTACCACGTCGTGTTCCAAAGCGTGCGCGGGACGTTCGGGTCGGGCGGGGTCTTCGAGCCGATGGCCAACGAGGTCGCCGACGGCGCGGACACCGTCGCCTGGCTGCGCGAGCAACCATGGTTCACCGGCCGCTTCGCCACCCTCGGCATGTCGTACCTGGGATTCACCCAGTGGGCCCTGCTGCAGGATCCCCCGCCGGAGTTGGCGACCGCCGTCATCGTGGCGGGCACGCACGATTGGCACGAATCGACTTGGGGAACAGGCGCATTCGCGGCCAAAGACTTCTTGGACTGGAGCGACATGGTGGCGCACCAGGAGGATCCGGTACGCATCCGGGCCGCCGTGCGCCACGCGTGGACCCGCCGCAAGGTGGCCCAGGCGGCGGCCGGGGTGCCACTGGGCGGCGCCGCGAGGACGCTGCTCGGCGCCGGCGCACCGTGGTTCGAATCCTGGGTCGAACACAGCGAATCCGACGACCCGTTCTGGAATGCGTTGCGGTGCAACGAGGCGCTGGACCGCGTTGCGGTGCCGGTGCTGCTGATGAGCGGCTGGCAGGACATCTTCAGCAGGGTGACGCTGCAGCAGTACGCGCATTTGCGCGGCCGTGGTGTCGACGTCGCGCTCACCGTCGGCCCCTGGACGCACCCACAGTTGCCCACCACGGCGTTTTCCACCTGCGCCCAAGAGACACTGGATTGGCTGGGCACCCATCTGGGCGATGCGACGACATCGCGCCGGCCCGGCCGGGTCCGGGTCTACGTCACCGGCGGGGGCGGGGGCTGGCGCAGCCTGCCCGACTGGCCGCCCGCCACCACCGAACGCGCGCTGTACCTGCGGCCCGGTGGCTACCTTGGTGAAACCGCCCCCACGCTGAAGGGGTTGCGTCCGGCCACATTTCGTTACGACCCGGACGATCCCACACCCGCCACCGGTGGCCCGTTGCTGTCCCCCGACGGCGGATACCGCGACGACAGCCGGCTCGCGTCGCGTGCCGACGTGCTGGCCTTCACCAGCGCGACGCTCACCGAGGACGTGTACGCGTATGGCAGCCCGGTCGTCGAGCTCGCCCATGGCGCGGACAATCCGCACGCCGACCTGTTCGTGCGGGTAAGCGAGGTCGACGCCAAGGGCCGGTCACGCAATGTCAGCGAGGCCTACCGCCGGTTGCAAAGCGCGGCAAAACCGAAGTCGGAGAAGATCGTTCGCCTCGATCTGGACGGCATGGCCCACCGGTTCCGCGCCGGCTCGCGCATCCGAGTGCTCATCGCGGGCAGCTGGTCCCCGCGCTACGCGCACAACCTCGGCTCCGGCGAACCGGTGCTGACCGGCCGTCAGCCCACGCCGGTCACCCACACCGTGCGCTACGGACGCTCCCGGCTGCTCTTGCCGGTCGGCCCGGCCGAGCTGTCAGCCAACGGCGTCGCGGACCCGGGCGGCGACCGCGGCTAGCGCCGCTTGGTCATGAACGGGGTCGCGCACCGGCGCCGCCAACGAGACCGGCAGCTCCACCCAGCTCTTGCAGCCGGCGTACTCCGGGGTCCGGATCAGGCGCACCGGCTCGGTCAACGGGATCACGGAAACCACCAGCACGGCCAGTTTGTGCTTGGGACGAAAGTCGAGGCGGTCGGCGCGCACCGACTCGGCGGTCCAGATGTGCAGGTCCTCGATGGCCGATAGGCCGTCCGGGCGCTCAACCGGTACCGCCGCAACGACTTTCGCGGCCGCCCGGATCACCAGCTCGTCGTCGGTGCTGTCGGCGGCGGCCGGTGTCAGCAGGTCTTGATGCTCAGCGCGAACGCGCTCGGCGTGGCTGTGTGCGACCGTCGGAAACAACAGGAATTCGCGGGCGGCCAGTTCGAATCGCTTCTCCCCGATGCCACCCTTGCGCAGCAGCACCCGCTGGCGACCGTCCAGCAGCGCGTGCACCGCGGCGCTCCACTCCTTGAGCGCGGGCATCGTTGTGGTGACCGTCATTTCGCTCCCGCTATCCGCGCCATCACCTCGGGCCGGCGTAGCGGCGGGACGGTCTTGGGCGGCTGGCGCCGCGGCGGCAGCTGTCCCAGCAACCGCGTCGTCGTCTCGGTGACCTCGGCAACCGCCGCCTCGAACGCGTCGGCGTTGGCCGCCGAGGGGTGGGTGATGCCGCTGACCTTGCGCACATACTGGCGGGCCGCCGCGGCGATTTCCTCGGCGGTGGCGGCTGGCTGCAGACCGCGCAGTTCGGTGATGTTCCGGCACATCTTTCCCACGATAAGCGCTGCTCGGCGGCGCCGCTTCCCGGCGGATCGGCCGGCGACAAGGCGGCGGGCCGGCCGTGCGCCCGACTGGCTACGGTGATCTGATGACCGACGAGATCCTGCTGATCGACACCGACGAGCGAGTGCGCACGCTGACCCTCAACCGGCCCCAGTCGCGCAACGCGCTGTCCTCGGCATTGCGGGACCGCTTCTTCGGCGCGCTCGCCGATGCCGAAACCGACGATGACGTCGACGTCATCATCGTCACCGGGACCGACCCGGTGTTCTGCGCGGGGCTGGA
>DASTKA010000635.1:0-6158 GCA_035716165.1 Mycobacterium sp.
TGCGGCGGGTGACGAAGTCGATGGCGATCAGTCCGACCTGCTGACCGGTCTGGATCTCGTGCAGGGGATCCCCGTCACGGGGAGACGCCGACACATGCAACCCACCTTCTCGCCCCCGAAGAAAACCCGCCGGCGCGGCCAACGGCGATACCCAGAGCACGTCGTTGTGATCACGTCCGGTCAGCGCGGCGAACCGTTGCGACGCGAGAAAGCGCGCGGCGCCTTGGGACAGGCCCGACGAGTCAGGCATGCTCTCGAGCCGCCCGGCCTCGGCTTCGACACCCGCTCGGCGCTGCATGGCGAGTTCTCCCTCGTGGAAGCCCGTCGCGGTCATATGCGTCGCAACAACGGCACCGACGGAATGCTTCCTCGCCGATCACGCGTGCCGCCGGCGCAGCGTCAGCCGCTTCGGTCCTGCAACGCCCCCTGCGCACGAGGCGCGGAGCGGGCCGCGGGGCGAAACGCCGCCAACAGTGCGCCGGCGGCGAAGATCGCCGCGGTCAGCCACGGAAAGCGTCCGTCGGGAGCGAAGCCCTCGGCGGCAATCAGGGACAGGGCATAAGCCGCCATCGCGGCACCGGCCAGCATCACCGGTTCCGCCCAACGCTCCGTGAACGGGACACCGAGCAGCGGCAGCGGAGCCGCGAAAACCCTTCGCGCCCAGAACAGCAGCACCAGCTCGACCGCGGTCACGACGCTGAGGACGACGACCCATTCCAGCCGCGCCAGCCACCAGTCCGCGCTACCTTCCGGCGGCTGCGGCAAAAGCCCGGCCGGATAGCCCACGATCGCGACGATCACGACGGGAATCATGTGCCACAGGTAAAGAGCCATGATGTTGTTGTTGGCCACGGACAGCGCGCGCTCGACGCGCATGGCCCGCAGCGCACGGTTGAGCGCGGGAGCGGCCGCCATCGCAATTCCGGCTTGGGCGCACCCGAACGCCAACAGCGCCACGGTCGGCGGCGTCGTGTTGTCGATGGTCTGGCCGGGAACTCCGATCATGCTGACCGGATAGATCTTCAGCCAAACCAGCAGCGCCAGTGCCACCGACGAGACGCCGGCCAGTAGCCAGGGCCTGCGGCCCGCCAATGAGCCCCCGTGCCAAGCGATCCCAAGCTGATACAGGGTGCCCCAGCCCAGCAGATAATTCACCCAGTTGAGATAGGGCACGTGGCCGGCGATCCGGGCGACATCCACGACCCCGACGAGCAACGCGAGTACAACCGGAACGAGCAGCCCCCAACGGCGTTGTGCGGCAATCGCAATCGGCGTCAGCGACACGACCACCAGGTACACGGCGAGGAACCACAGGTGCATCGCGACCGCCCAGCCGGCGTACTCGAGGATCGAGCCGGCCACACCGCACGCGCCCAGGACCACCACAACCGCCGACACGAGTGCGACGTACACCGCGGTCGGTCCGAGGACTCGCGCCAATCGGCGCTGCACCCAGGTCTGACGTGTAACTCCGTCCGTGTCATGCCGATGGGTCCAGGACACGGCGCCGGCGTAGCCGGCAACCAGGAAGAACGCCGGAACAGCTTGGAAAGGCCAGGTCAGCCACTGGGTCCAGGGCAGGTCGACGAGCGGGTTCTGCCGGCCGAATTGTCCCTCGTGGTAGGTCACCGACCCGGCCAGCCAATGTCCCAGCACGATCAGCACCACGCCGGAAACGCGGTAGTAGTCGACCGCCAGATTGCGCTCCGGGTTGTTGGCGCGGTCCATCAGATCGGGGGACGCTCGACGCGGTACACAGCGCCACGGTACCGTCCAGCACTCAGCGGGGTCTCGCGCAACCGTAGAACAGGAGACATCCCATGAAACTGGCTCAACTCGCGCAGCTACAGGTCGGTCGCCTCGGGCTCGGCGCGATGGGTATGTCGGTGGCCTACGCAGGCGCGGGCAGCGACGATGCCGAATCGATCCGCACCGTTCATCGCGCCATCGACCTGGGTGTCACGCTGATCGACACCGCCGAGGTCTACGGCCCGTATGTCAACGAGGAACTTCTGGCCCGGGCCCTGCACGGCCGGCGCGATCAAGTCGTCCTGGCAACCAAATTCGGCATGATCTCACACACCGGCCGCGAGGGTCTCGACAGCAGCCCGGCCAACATCCGCCTCGCCGTCGACGGTTCGCTGCAACGGTTGGCGACCGATCACATCGATCTGTATTACCAGCACCGACTCGATCGCCAGACCCCGATCGAAGACACGATCGGTGCACTGGCCGAGCTGGTCGCCGCCGGAAAGATCCGCCACATCGGTCTGTCCGAGGTGGGCGTGGACACCATTCGCCGCGCCCACGCGGTGCACCCGGTCACGGCCGTGCAGTCCGAGTATTCGCTGTGGACGCGTGATCAAGAAGACGAGATCTTGCCGGTGTTACGCGAATTGGGGATCGGGTTCGTCGCCTACTCGCCGCTGGGCCGTGGCTTCCTCACCGGCGCCATCCGCTCCACGCAGGAGCTGCCCGATACCGACTACCGCAAGACCAACCCGCGGTTCTTCGACGACAACTTCGCGCACAACCTGCGGTGCGCGGACGAGGTGCGCGACATCAGCGCGGACGTCGGCGCGACGCCGGCTCAGGTCGCCCTGGCCTGGCTGCTCGCGAAAGGCCCTGACATCGTGCCGATTCCGGGAACCAAGCGCGTCACGCGTCTGGAAGAAAACGTCGGTGCCGACGCGGTGGAACTGACTGCCGACCAACTGGCCAGACTCGATGGACTCACCCCACCCGTCGGAGGGCATCACGCCGATGCGCAGATGGCATGGATCGACCGCTAGCGGCCGGTGCTGGCCGGGCTAGTCGACGCTGGCCAAAGCCGCTGTGCCGTATCTCTTTTCGATCAAGGACCACGGGTCGGCGTAGGGGCCGCGTCCCTCGAGCCGGCGCTGAACGATCAAAACCGCGCGCAACGCCGTCCGTAGCAGAGGCGCAAGAACCCGCAGCACGATGCGGCCGCGGCCCTGTGATTCGGCGATCCACGCCAGCGTCTGACTCCAGTCGTGCTCTTGGAAGTTCAGCAGCGCCTGCGCTTCGGTGGTGTCGTACCAGCCGGTGAAACTCCAGCCGCGGTCGTCGGCCGGGTCGCCGGGCAGTCCCGCCGCGGGGCCGAGTGGGCCCAGGCCCGCCGCGCTCATCAGATCGTCCTGCAGGTTGTGCTGCAGCAGCACGTACGTTTCGTTGCCGGCGATGAGCACGACCTTGCCGGAAATCGTTGCCTCACAGTCGACTCCGTTGGCGAACGACAAAGCCACATCACGCGCATCCACAGCGTGAATGCGGTTGTCGCTCGGCATCGAACGCAGGAGTATGAGGTGGTCACCGTTGATACCGGCCTGTGTGTCCGGCGAGATGACACCCGCAAGCCGAAAGAGCGCGTATGGCAGGCCGCTACCGCGGATCGCCGCCTCGGCAAGCACTTTGTCCTGGCCGTACTGATCGATGGGGTTCACCGGGGTGTCCGGGGTGATCCGCTCGGGCTGGCGGTAGGGGTTGCGCGATCCGTACACCGCCGCGCTTGATGCCATCAAAAACAGCGGCGGGTGGGGGAGCGCGACGCACGCTGCCAACAGGTTCTCGGTGCCGCCCACGTTGACGCGCCGGGCCAGTTCGGGATTGCGGTACGACTGGGGAGACACGATGGCGGCCAGGTGGACGATCGCCCCGGGTCGATGCGCGGCGACGAGGTCGTTTACCGCCTCGGCATCCAGGAGATCGGTGTAGGCGGGAATCAACGTTCCGGAATGATCCGCGGCCGCAAGCTCTTTGGCGGCGGCGACGGTGCTGTCGTTGCGCAGATCCATCGCGACGACGGTCCGTCCCCGTTCCAGCAGGATCTGCGTGCAGCGCTTGCCGACTTGCCCGAAGGCGCCGGTGACCAACACGGTATCGACTGTCATGGCCGCGTCACTGATCCATCAGCCGGCCGGCGATCCGGCCGATCGCCGTGCGGACTCGGGGGGAGACGTAGATCGAGAAGAGCGGCGTCACGATGTCCTCGCGGAGCCGAGTTAGCTTGGAGCTCTTGATAAGCCATTGACCGGCGACGCTCTCATAGGTTTCGTGGTAGTGGCCGTAGCCGACCAAGGTGACCCCGGGGCCGAATCGGACGACGTCTTGCAGCGCCCATATCCCGCGCGCGGTCGTCGCCGAGGTGAGCTCGATCTCCGGTGTGTGTACCTGGTGGGCGGTGGGCTGCGTCGGGCGGCCAAGGGCCCGACGAGTGAACGCCACGAAGTCGTCAGCGCCCGCGATCACCTTGCCGCCGGCTTCGGACGTGTCGCTGAGGAAGTCGTCGGCGAAGATCGTCCGCCAGGCCGCCCAGTCCTTGGTGTCCAGGTAGCGGCAGTAGCGCGCCTTGAGCTGCTTGATGGATTCGATCGCCGGCAGCGTCTCGTCGATCAGGCCTTCCGGTGTCATTGCGGCTCGATTCTGCTGGTAAGCGTCCTGGCGTGACGTTCCACTGGCGAAGTGTAAACCCGTCACCCTTTGAAGTAGACGATCTGATGGGTGGTGGCCAGCAGCCCGCCCTCGCGCGTCCACACTTTCGCGCTCTGGTCGAAATAGCCGCCGGAGAAGCGGTTGGCGTGGGCGGTGGCCAGCACGAAGTCGCCCGCAACGGCGTCGAGTTGCGACTGGTCGGCGTGAAAATACGTGGTCAACGAGATGGTCCCGGACGGGATGAAGCCGCCGCGGCGCAGAAACACCCGAGGGTAGAAGATGTCACACAGCGCGGCGAGCGCCGGGTAGTCGACCGGGCGTCGCGCGCCGTCGCGGACCCACAGCGTGGAGGTCGACGACGGGCTGGGATCCCCGCCTTTGCCGGGCATCGCGCCTTCGACGTACCGCATGTCGTAGAGGCGGGTCCATCGAACGAGACCGGGATCGACCGCAGGTACCTGCTCGGGGGCCGGCGCGCTCGGCGGGTGGCTTTCGGTGTCGGCCCAACTCTCGCGCCGGATCGCGAGGATCACGGTCGCCGTCGTCTTGACCGCGCCGTCCTGGCTGAGCTCGACGATCCAATGCTGGTTTGTGCGGTTGGTGCGCGCGGCCCGGAGCGTGAGGTCGAAGTCGCCGTCCGCGATGGGGGCGGCGTAGTTGACGGTCAGGGCCAGCGGTTCCCCGATCCGGTCGGGGTGTGCTTCGACCGCGCGCAGCATGGCGGCGGCGGTGATCCCACCGAACGGTCCGACCATGTTGGCCCATTCCGGGTGCGTGCGGCCGCGCCTGACGTCGGCGCCCACCGGGTCGAGCTGGAGGGCTTCGTCGAAGGGATGTGTGTCGGTCATAGTGATCGACCGCAGATTACTTGCGGGCGACTGCGCTGCCGGACACCGGGTCTTGGCGTGTGGGCCGCGGCGAACGCGATCCCTTGGGGTACGGTCCGGCGAGCGACAACACCACCGAAAGCGAGCCCCGATGGCGAAACCGAAGGACGACAGCGCCAAAAGCCCCGCCGAGCTGATCGACGCCAGGATCAAGGAATTGGGGGATTGGCGCGGTGACACGCTCGCTCGCATCAGGGCACTGATCAAGAAGGCCGACCCGGCGGTGGTCGAGGAGTGGAAGTGGCGGGGCGTTCCGGTCTGGTACCACGACGGGATGATCTGCACCGGCGAGACGTACAAGAACGTCGTGAAGATGACCTTCGCCAAGGGGGCGTCGCTGCAGGATCCCGCGGGTCTGTTCAACTCCAGCCTGGACGGCAACACCAGACGCGCAATCGATTTCCACGAGGGCGACAAGATCGATGAGAAGGCGTTGACGGCGCTTATTCGCGCCGCGGTGAAGCTGAACAGTCCCTAGGGCGCGACCTATACAGCTGTAATGGGTTGCTGTACAGTCGCCCAGCACAAGGTCGACGCTCGAATGAGAGGCCATCCGGTGACTACCGAATCGGTCGAGGAATTTCGGAGCCGGGCCAGGGCCTGGCTGGCCGCGAACATGCCGCGACTCGATCCGGCCGAGGCGGCGCTGCTGGAGCGAGACGAGCTGCCGTCGTGGCACCGGGCTCGAGAACTGCAAAAGCGCTTGTGGGATGGCGGATTCGCGGGGATCTGTTTCCCACGCGAATATGGCGGGCTCGGGCTGAGTTACGAATACAAGAAGGCATTCGACGCCGAGTCCCAGACTTACGAGACCCCGCT
>DASTKA010000636.1:0-5805 GCA_035716165.1 Mycobacterium sp.
ACCGAGGTCGTCGACGCCTCGCGATTCGCGTCACGCGCGCTGGGGGTGGGCATCCTGGCGAGCCTCGGCTCGGCCGTCACCGGTGTCACCGACTGGCAGCACACGCACGAGGAGGACCGCCGCGTCGGCGCGGTGCACGGCCTGGTGAACGTGGCCGCCACCGCGCTCTACATGCAGTCCTGGTGGGACCGGCGCAAGGGCCGCCACGGGCGCGGCATCGTGCTCACCGCCCTCGGCTACGGCATCACGGTCGCCGGCAGCTACCTCGGTGGCGCGCTGGTCTTCGAGTCCGGCATCGGCATCGACCAGTCGGGTCCGCGGCTGCGCACCTCGACCTGGACGCCGGTGCTGCCCGCAACTTCGTTGAACGGCAAGCCGGTACGCGTCGAGGTCGACGGAGTGGGCCTGGTGGTCTGCCAGACCAAGCCCGGTGAGGTCGCGGCGTATGGGGAATTCTGTCCGCACCTCGCCGCGCCGATGGCCGACGGCTGGATGGACCGGGGCCGGTTGGTTTGCCCCTGGCACGGTTCATGGTTCGCGGCCGAGTCCGGCGAAGTTGTGCGCGGTCCGGCAGCGGCGCCGCTGCCGTGCTACGAGGCCCGGTTGGTCGACGGGATGGTCGAAGTCCGCGGCGAGCAGCAGCCCGCTCCCGGCGGCGCGGTAGGAATCGCAAAAGGAGGACCCAATTGAACGCCTACGACGTGCTCAAGGATCACCACATCGTGATCAAGGGCCTGGGCCGCAAGATCAGCGACGCGCCGGTGAATTCCGAAGAGCGGCATGCCCTTTTCGATGACCTGCTGATCGAGCTCGACATTCATTTCCGCATCGAGGACGACCTGTACTACCCGGCGCTCAAAGACGCCAGCAAGCTCATCGCGGTCGCCCACGCCGAGCACCGCCAGGTGGTCGACCAGCTTTCCGTGCTGCTGCGCACGCCGCAGAGCGCGCCGGGCTACGAGGACGAGTGGAACTCGTTCAAGACCGTCCTGGAGGCCCACGCCGACGAAGAGGAACGCGACATGATTCCCGCTCCGCCGGAAGTGAAGATCACCGATGCGGAGCTCGAGGAGCTCGGCAACAAAATGGCCGCGAGGATGGAGCAATACCGCGGCTCTGCGGTGTACAAGATGCGGACCAAGGGGCGGGCGGCGCTGGTGCGCTCGCTCTGAGCCCGACGACACCGCCCGCTTGCGGGAATCGGTGGGCCACCGAGAGTAGCCTCACGGCACATGAACCCCGAGTGTGTCGCTTCTCAGGGTGACATCACCGCGGAGATCACCCGCATCGCAGCGCAATACCGGGCCGGGGGAGTCGGGCATGGTGAGCGGCCGCGGCTCGACTATCCGCCGTACCGCAGCACGATCCTGCGTCATCCGAAGCAACCGCTGGTCGTCGTCGATCCCGAGGGTGTCGAACGCTGGGCACCATGCTTCGGCCACCAGGACGTCGACCCACTCGACGCCGACCTGACGGCCGGCCATGGGGGCGAGCCGATCGGGGAGCGCGTCGTCGTCACCGGACGCGTTCTGGACGCATCCGGCCGGCCGGTCGCGGGCCAGCTGGTGGAGATCTGGCAAGCCAACGCCGGCGGGCGCTACCGCCACCATCGCGACCAGCACCCGGCGCCACTCGACCCGAACTTCACCGGCGCGGGCCGCTGCCTGACCGGACCGGACGGCACCTACCGCTTCCTGACCATCAAGCCCGGCCCCTACCCGTGGCGCAACCACCACAATGCGTGGCGCCCGGCGCACATCCATTTCTCCGTCTTCGGAACAGCTTTCACCCAGCGCCTGGTCACCCAGATGTACTTCCCGGGTGACCCGATGTTCGAGCTGGACCCGATATTTCAGTCGATCCTCGATCCCGCCGCGCGCCAACGGCTGATCGCGCGCTACGACCACGACCTCACCGAGCCGGAGTACGCCACCGGGTACCGATGGGACATCGTCCTGGCCGGTCGGACACGCACCCCGACGGAGGGTGAGAATGACTGAATCGGCTTGCACGCCAGGGCAAACGGTCGGGCCCTTCCTCGATCTGGGACTGCCGTATCCCGGTGACAACTTCCTGGTCGACGACGCCGATCCGCGGGCGATCCGGTTGCACGGCACGGTGTACGACGGTGCCGGGGGCGCCGTGCCGGACGCGCTGGTCGAGCTGTGGCAACCCGACACCGCGGGAGACGTTCCGCGGCAAGCCGGTTCGCTGCGCCGCGATTACACCATGTTCACCGGCTGGGGGCGCTGCGCGACCGATGCCACCGGAGGTTACTCCTTCACCACGCTGACGCCCGGATCGGTGATTGCGGGGCGGCCGCCGTTCTTCGCGCTCACCGTGTTCGCCCGGGGACTGCTGGACCGGCTGTTCACCCGCGCCTACCTGCCCGGCGCCGACGATCCTCTGCTGGCGACGGTGCCCCCCGAGCGCCGGCGCACGCTGCTCTGCGTCGCCGAAAACGACGGGGCCGCTTACCGTTTCGACATCCGCCTGCAGGGCCCGGCCGAGACGGTGTTTCTGGCGTACCGCGAGAACGGCCGATGACGAACCTGTTGTGGCCCGGAGACCATCGCGCCGGCGAGCACATGACCGACGAGGCGCTGCTGGGGTCGATGATCGCCGTGGAATGCGCGTGGCTGGATGCGCTGGTGTCCGCCGGTCTGGCGCCCGCCGGCTGCGCCGCAGCGCAACTGTGGAATCTGATGGCGCACAACGACTGTGAGTCGATCGCGATCACCGCCGAGGACGGCGGCAACCCGGTCATTGCCCTGGTGAAGCTGCTGCGTCAGCGGGCCGAACCGGCCGTCGCGCCGTGGATTCACCGCGGGCTCACCAGCCAGGACGTCCTGGACACCGGCCTGATGCTGGCGGTGCGCGCGGCCGCGGATGACTTGACAACCGAGCTGCGACAGCAGATTTCCACCCTGTCCGAACTCGCCACCCGGCACCGGGCCACGCCCATGGTGGCCCGCACCCTCACCCAGCACGCCGCACCCACCACCTTCGGCGCCAAAGCCGCCGCCTGGCTGAACGGTATCGTCGACGCGTTCGAGCGCGTGGCCGGACTGACCACGCCGATCCAAATCGGCGGCGCCGCCGGCACGTTGGCCGCAACGACGGAGCTGGCGGCGTTGCTCACCGGCACGACGGACCCGGCCGGTGTCTCACTTGAACTGGTGCACAGCGCCGCAACCGCCTTGGGCTTGCCCGATCGGCCCGCTTGGCACGGCGCCCGCGCACCCATCACCGCGGCCGCCGACGCCTTCGTCGGCTGCACCGACTGCTGGGGCCGCATCGCCTCCGACGTCGTCACCCTGGTGCGCCCGGAGATCGCGGAACTCAGCGAGCCGGCACCCGCCGGTCGCGGCGGCTCGTCGTCGATGCCGCACAAGCGAAACCCGGTGCTGTCCATTCTGATCCGTCGCACGGCCATCGCGGCGCCGCCGTTGGCCGCGACGCTGCACACCGCGGCGGCGCTGACGAACGACGAGCGGCCCGACGGGGCGTGGCACGCCGAATGGGACACCCTGCGCACGCTTGCCCGGCGCACCCTGGTCGCGGGATCCCACAGTGGCGAGCTGCTGGCCGGGCTGACCGTACATCCGCAACGCATGGCCGAAAACCTTTCCGCTGCAGACGTTTCGGGAGAACAACGGACGATCGCCGACCTGGCGGGCAAGGAGCCGTCCGCCACCTACTTCGGGGCCACCGACCGGCTGATCGACCAGAGCCTCGGCCGAGCGGCACAGGTGCTCGCTCAACGCTGATAGATGCTGGCCAGCCAGATGTGCAACAGCGTGTCGATGACCCGGTCTTCGGGAACGGTCTGATCCTCGGCGGTGAACGCCGCGGCCATCATTCGCTCGCTCAACATGTTGAGCGCCACGGACAGCTCCGCGGCCGGAATGGTCTCGGGCGCGGCGCCGCGACCCCGCTCTGCCTTGATCGCGATGGTGGTGTGAGCGATCCACTTGCTCATCAGCGCGGCCCACAGCTGCCGTACCTCGGGGTTGGTCGCTTTGGCCGCCGCGCCCGCGACGGCGACTGCCGGGTGCGAACCGGACACCTCGAAGAACGATTCGATGCGGGCTCGCCAGATCGCCTCGGGGTCACCGGACGACACGACCTCGAGCGCCCCCAGCGCCGCCTTTGCCTTGGCGTTCATCTGGTCGAGCAGCGAGAGCAGCACCGCGTTCTTCGACCGGAAATAGAAGTAAAAGGTGGGTCGCGATATCCCGGCGCCTTTTGCTAGGTCGTCGACGGAAAAGTCGGCCAGCGGCCTTTCCTGCAACAGCCGCTCGGCGGTGGCGAGTATCGCCTGCTCGCGGTCGTCACCGGAGTAGTGCGACGCGCGGCGGCCCCGCGAGGCCTGCGGATACTTTGTTTGTGTCGGGAGGTCGGACACGCCCGTTACTGTTGGGCACGTCGATATACGTCAACAAAACTGTTGATGAAAACCAGCAATAATGTCGATTAAGAACGACGCTTTGCTGGACGACGACTTCGTCAGTCGGCCACCGCGATCTCGATGGCCAAGCACTCACTGAGCGCGTGTGCGGCCGGCCAGTCGCCGCCACACACTGCGCGCTCGAGTTCGTCGACCAACGGGCTGTCGGCACCCAGGTCGGCCAGCCACGCCGACACCGTCGCCGTGATCTGGTGGGCGGGTACCCGGGCGATGTGCCCTGTGTGGAGGCGGTCGGTCAACTGGTAGATCGTGGCCGTCGGCCTGCGTTGCGGCCAATGAACCATCCATTTCGGTGAATTCATCGTCCCCTCCCCGCTAGCCCCAACGACTCTTCCGATCCGGCCACCGCGTCAAGCTTCAGGTCACAATAGTACTGCTGTACCAATGCGTTGACCGGTATTTCCACCCTGCGAAATCCCGTGTGTCTGAAGTCTTTGGTCATCTGATCGCCTACCTGGTCCTACGGAGAAAACGGGCCCGTCAATGCCGCGCTAGCGTGGCGCGCCGCGGGCCATGATGCGTTCCAGGACGTTGTGGGACAGGTCGCCGTCGTTGGCCACGCGAACGAGACCGCGTCGCCGCAGGAACACGTCGAGCCGCCGGTCCGGTGACCAATCGGCGTAGATCGACCCGAGGTAGTGCGACTGCAGAAAATCCGATGCCAGCGCATCGAGGTCGGACTCCGTCAACAACGGTGGGGTAGCGCCCATAACCGGCAATCTCCTTTGTTCTCACCGCAACTGCCGCAGCCAAGTTACGTCAGGGGCCGTAACTAAACCGTCACGCACAGATTGCGGAACGGGCCCAAAGTCGGCCGGGGTGCAAACGCGAAGGTGGAAGCCGCGCAGCGGTTGTCAGGCGGTCCCGTCCGGTTTTGTGGGCGACGATGGCGGCCCCGGGGCGCCGCACGCGGTTGCCGAGGCGCGCCAGCAGCCACTGGCCGGCGACCGACTCGGTGCAGAGCCCGGCCTAGTTTTATACAAGTAATATTGTGTAAACTCTAGCGATGACCTGCGCGATCGGGAAGCCATGAATCGGGTGATGGATCGCGCTTGCGTCGGCGAATGCCCGGTGAACTGCATTTACCAGGGCGGCCGGGCGTTCTACATTCAACCTCTGGTGGCGGGCCGGCCCAGCGCCGGTCATCCGCACGGGACATGAAGGACGAGGAGGGCGATAGCCCAGTGAGATCGCAGCAGTTCCAGAAGTCCCAGGACTCGTCAGGCGGCGAATCGGCCGGGCGGCGGCGCGCCGTGCTGCGGCTGCTGCGGGCCTCCTCGGATCCGATGAGCATCGCCAAGATCGCCGACGTGCTGGCCGTGCACCCCAACACC
>DASTKA010000637.1:0-2867 GCA_035716165.1 Mycobacterium sp.
CATCGAGCTGTCGAATGCCGAGCGGGCCGAGGACGGATTCGACGTCACCAATCCGGTCGACGGCGTCGTCTACGAGGTACGGCCGAACCGGCTGCGGATCATCAGCTACGGCCACGTCGACTCCGCGGAACCCGTGCTGCAATACGCTACGGCGACGTAATCACCACGGGCGCAGTGCTTTTGGGCTCAAGGTGCACGCGCACGGCTCGAGCCCACGTAAGCCTCATGGGTCACAGGAGTATTGGTTCTCCAACCTTGACACGCTTCACGAACGTGCTAGCGGATGTGCTAGCGCTTTTGGCGGGTGTTCATCGGTCCGACGCTCCGCATTGCGCCGCGAACTGGTCCCCGCTTAAGCTTGAAAAATAAAGCATAGAAAGTTGACAATCTCTCGTCTGTCAGCGCATGCTGTCTATGCATGTAATTCCAAGCACAAGGAGTGAAGTGGCGACTCCAAGAAGGACCAGCCCCCGGCTGGACCGTTCTATGCCTGATATAACACGCATAGGGCGGTCATTCGCGGAGCGACGAGTCGCGCTGCGCCTCACCCAACAGACCCTGGCCGACTTGGCCGGCGTCTCGCGCTCCAGCGTCCAGTCGCTCGAACGGGGAAGTGGCGCGGTCAAGTTCGGGTCCGTCGTCCAGATCGCCGAGGTCCTCGGCATGCGCGTCGACGTGAGCGCAGTGGCTGAATGACCAAATCCCGCCGCTTCGACCTCCGGGACGTCACCGAGGCTGACGTGTATATCGGTGAAGACCTCGCTGCTCATCTGACTCGGGAACGCTCGGACATGATCAGCTTCGATTACACCGCCCACCAACCTGCGGCCGAATCAAGTATTCGTGAACGATCGGTGTCGTGGTCGCTACTGCGGTCCGGCGAATATCCCGTCGTCGCCACGGGAGGGGCCGTTCCGCCGTTCTTTGCGGGGCTGCTTCCCGAGGGGGTACGCCTCGGCGTGGTGACATCGTCGACGAAAACCTCGGCCGACGACCACCTCACGTTGTTGCTGGCGATCGGCTCGGACACCATCGGCAACGTCAGGGTCGTGCCGGCGGGTGCCGCACCGGCTCGGCCACTGCCGATGTTTGAACCCGAGCGCGACAACGATTTTCGCGCCGTGTTTGCACGGTTGACGGGTTCGGTCGACGCAGACCCCGTGGGCCTGGCCGGAGTACAGCCGAAGGTTAGCGCCGCGATGCTGTCCACGCCGGCCCAGACCCGTTCCGGGCCGGCGATACTCAAGCTCAATCCCGTTCAGTATCCGCTGATCGCCGAGAACGAGCACTTTTTCATGACGATGGCCGCCGCGTGCGGGCTTCGTGTCGCCACGACATCGCTGCTGCATGATGCCAAGGGGAGCAGCGCCTTGCTGGTGAGCCGATTCGACCGGGCAGGGGCCATGCGGATACCGCAAGAGGACGCATGCCAGGTCACCGGGATCTATCCCGCGTCGAAGTACCGCATGAAAACCGAGACCGCCATTACAGCGCTTGCCGATGCGTGCGGACGGGGTGGCGGGTCTAAGCCGGTTGCGCTACTTGAACTGCTGAAAGTCGTTGTATTTTCCTGGCTTATCGGCAACGGCGACTTGCATGGTAAGAACCTGTCGATCTACAACCCGGACGGGGTTTGGCAACCCACGCCCGCGTACGATCTGCTCTGCACCCAGCCTTATATGCGCTGGCGCGACCCCATGGCGCTCAACCTTTATGGCCGCGCGAACCGGTTCGCTCGCGGTGACTTCGTGGATGCCGGCGAGCGCCTTGGCCTACGGCCACGCGCGATCACGAGGATGATCGACGCGATCATTGATGCGGCACACGATTGGCCGGACAAGTGCGGTGAAATCGGTTTCGATGAGCGACAAACGAAGTTGCTCGCGCAGATGCTGCGCAGGAGAATCGATAGTTTGCGCTAGCCGGCGGCCTGCGTCAGGTCTGCGGACCCCAGCCCGGCTGCAGTGGGGGCAAATCGCTCAGTCCCGGATCGGGTGGCTCGTTGCCTTCGCCGTCATCGTCGATCCACCGGCAACCGTACTGGTCGGGAATGTCGCCCCAGCCGAAGTAGGCGAGCGGGGACCTCGGCGCAATCCCCAACTCCTCTTCCGGATCGATCAGTTCCGGTCCCACCGTGCACAGATGTGTCCAACCGTCGCCGAAATCAAACTCGTAGACGAATTGCTCACCTAACGACAGCGTCGACAGTTTTGTCGCGCCGGCATCGAGCAAGCCCTGGTCGAAGTCGTCGAACTCGGGCTGGTCGATAATCCGGCCGTCGCTTAGCTCGAATTTGTAGAGATGCGAGCGGTCCCATCTTGCGAAGGCGGTGTCGATCGCCTCAGCGAGTTGGCGGAACCGATGGCTTCGATTTGCCGCGAAGATTCGGCCGGGCCGTGGCCAATAGTCCTCGCCGCGGCCGCTGACCAGATCGACCCTGATCGACAACCATGTTCGCGCCATGACTAGCCATGATGCAGCCGGACTCTGTTGGTGCGCAAGGGGTCACCACGGGCGCAGGGTGTCTCGGCTCTGGGTAGCCGGAAGCGTTCGTAACCCGTGCCTTTGCTTGGCACCGGGTATCGACATGGCATGACTGACGAGTCCAATTCCCGCGCCGAGGATGGGCCAGATCGGCCAGAAGTACGTCGCGTCGGTCGTCGCGGCGACCGCTGCCCAGACGGTGAGCACGATGATGCACATGGCGAGGTACGCGTAAAGGTGGGCGCGCACTCCGCGGCGAGCGGCGGCGATGCGAGCGGCACGCCGGCGGGGATCGTGCCGTCGGATGCGATCGAGCGGCAGCCCCTCGGTGACTGCGCGTAATTCCTCGGCCGTGTGCGTCTGGAACACCGCCTGCAGGCGTT
>DASTKA010000638.1:0-3406 GCA_035716165.1 Mycobacterium sp.
AGGAATGCGGCCAGGGTGCCGAGCGAGACCAGGGTGTCCATGGTGGCGACGCCGTGTTTGAGGTTGGCCCAGGCGGCCGCGTGGAAGGGCCGGCCGCACCACGCGACGACGGGCGTGGCCAGGGCCAGCGAGACCCAATGCCAGCGGTGGAACTGTAGGGCCGGAAGCATGGCCATGGCGATCACGGGTCCGGCCAGGACAATCGCGGCGACCAGCCGCCGCCGCAGCGGGGCGAGCTCGTGGTCGTCGGGTGCCGAGGGTTGGGGGAGGGCGGCCGCGTAACCGGCCTTTTCGATCTCGCCGATGAGAATCCGCGGGTCGTAGCCGGCGGGGGCCGTGACGGCGGCCTTCTCGGTGGCGTAGTTCACGGTCGCCGCGACGCCGTCGAGCTTGTTGAGTTTCTTCTCGATCCGGGCCGCGCAGGAGGCGCAAGTCATCCCGGTGATCTCTAGCTCGATCGGAGGTGATGCGCGGTTATCGGGGTGGGTGCCCTCATTGATCTGCTGTGGGGGCGTGCTCATGCGACCAAGACGGCCTCATAGCCGGCCTCGTCGACCGCGCCGACGACGGCGTCCGCGTCGATAGGGTGAGCGCTGGTGACGACGAGCCTGCCCGTGGCGGCGCTGGCCGTTACGTCGTCCACACCCGGGATCTGGGCCACCTCGCTACGCACGGCGGCCTCGCAGTGGCCGCAGCTCATCCCGCTCACCCGATATTCGCTGGTGGGCATGCCGCTCCTTCTCGATCCCGTCAGGTCCTGGTGGCTCCATTCTGCCTGCTCACCGAAGCGGGCTACCGCCGCAGGTGGGAAACTTGACCGGATTAGGCTGCCGGAGAGCGGAAGGAGACATCATGACCGTCACTGTCGTCGACCGGGGGCCCCGCCAGGTGAGCCGCAGGGTCGAGGTGGCCGCCCCGGCCGCGGAGCTATACGCGTTGGTCGCCGATCCACGCCGGCACCACGAGCTGGACGGGTCGGGCACGGTGCGCGACAACATCACCGTGCCGGCACAACTCGTCGAGGGCTCGAAGTTTTCGACGCACATGAAGATGTTCGGCCTTCCCTACCGGATCACCAGCACGATCACCGCACTGACTCAGAACGAACTCGTCGAATGGCGCCACCCGTTGGGCCACCGGTGGCGGTGGGAATTCGAGAAGCTGTCGCCGACGCTGACCCAGGTCACCGAGACGTTTGACTACCGCGACGCCGGTGCGCTCAAGAACAAGCTGAAGTACTACGAGAGGATGGGTTTCGCGAAGGCGAATGCCTCGGGTATCGAAGCGACGTTGAGCAAACTGCGTGACCGCTACGCGGACTGATCAGTCCGCCGTGGGATCGGCTGCGTCCCAAGGAATGACGCCGGATACCCAATGGCTCAGTTCCTTCGCCTGGTCGTTGCGGTGCAGATGGCGCGGCGGGGTCGCGAAGGTGGAGTAGGGCCGGCAGCGAATGACCACGCGGTTCTCGCGTTCACACATTTCCCGAATGTGCGGACGGGCCTCTTCGCCTAGTGGTTGTCCGGACATCCGCCCGCCCACCGCCATCATCACGTCGACCGCCAGATCCCGGTCCCGGTCAAGGGTTGCATCCGCGTAGACCTGCAGATAGGCGAAGGGCCACCGTTCGTCGAGGACGCACAGGCTCACCTTCGGGTCACGTTCGACGACACGGGCCTTGCCGCGCCCGGCCATGGTTGAGACGAGCAATTCGTCGGTATCGGTGGGGATGTAATACACGATCGACATGCCCGGACCGTCGTTGCGGCGGCGGTAACCGAACACGCAGGTGCGATGCGTGCGCACGAACTCGCGTCGTTCCGACGGAAGCATGTCGCGGTCGGTGGGAGCGGTGAACGGTTCTGCCGCCAGGGGTAGGAGCATGACGAATGTTCCTTGCTGTCAGATGTTTTTGATCTTGTCTTGCTGGGGGTTTCGCTGTCGACGCCGGCCGACTCACTGGCGGCCGTCGGCGAACAGAGTTCCCCGCAGTAGTCCCTTGGCCGAGTCGAGCGTCGCGGCGTAAGCGTCCGGCTCGAGGCTGGCCGCCCGCTCCGTCAGGCCGCGCGCCAGGGCATGGATCGCGTTCGCCGCGGCGCGCGGATCGGTGCCCGCGGGCAGTGCGTCTCGCGCTTGGGCGTCGGCAATGATTTCAGTGATGACGTCGCGCAACGCCTTCAGTCCGGACTTCTTCAACCGGTGGCGGTGTTCGTGGCCGGCCGCGCGCATCGCCCGCTCGAACCCGGCCAGATCGGGATAGTCGCGCATCAGGCCGCTTGACTCGTCCAGCACCGCAGCGAGGCGGTCGACGACGTTGTCGGATCGAGCGGCGGCGGCCCGCAGGCGGGGCAGCGCGATCCGGTCCATCTCGTCGACTGTGGCCTCGAGCAATTCAGACTTGTTCGCAAAGTAGTGATACAAGCTGCCGCTGGTCATCTCGGCGGCCCGGGCGATCTCGCGAATCGTCGCGCGGGCGAAGCCCGCTTCGGCCACGCAGCGCATCGCCGCGGTGATGATTCGTGCGCGGGTCTGCTCACCGTCGGCCCCCACCGGCCGGCCCAATTGCGACGGTGTGACGGTCATATCGCGCTGTCAGGAAAATCGATCGTCCGATTATATTTGATTCTTTCGGATCGCCGGCCGACGGACAGGAAACAACCAGTGGCGGCTGCACCGCAACGCGGGCGTCCGGTGGGCGCCAGCGGCGAGGAGACGCGACGGCGGATCATCGCCGCCACCATGCGTTGCGTGGCAACGGCGGGCTATGCCCGGGCGACGATTCGCGAGATCGCCCGCACCGCGGACGTGACCAGCGCGAGCCTTTACAACTACTTCCCGAACAAGTCCGAGCTGATGAAGGCCGCGGTGGCGGCGCGGACCGACGTCGCGGTTCCGCGACTGCGGCAGGCGGCTGCCCGCCCGGGCAATGCGATCACACGCATAGAAGCGGTCCTCGATGAATCGGGACGGCTGATGCGCGAATACCCCGACCTGGCGGCGTTCGAGTGGGTGATCCGCGCGGAAAAGGCGATCGCCGTTGATGCCGCGACGGACGGGTTTCAGGCGTTTCGCGACATCATCGACGGCATCATCCAGGACGCGTTCCACGAGGGTGGCCTCGCCGGCGGGGCCGATCGAAGCGGCGCCGTCGAGGCGGTCTACGCGCTGATCTACGGCCTGACCGAGTTGGCCGCCACGCTGCCGCCAAAGGACTACCACGCGGCGCTCGCGTCGGCCAAGCAACTGATCAAGGGGACCCTGCTCGCCGCGGACGCCCGCGCATAGCGATCGGCCGCACGCTCGGCGCACCCTTGATATGATCAAGCGATTGATTATAGGGTCGAGGCCACGGAGAGGAACCCAAGGCCGTGACCGAGACCGTTGGCCAGGCGCTTGATGTCGACGC
>DASTKA010000639.1:0-2786 GCA_035716165.1 Mycobacterium sp.
GCAGGCGCTGGACGACACCGACGCCTTCATGGACGCCATGCTGGCCGCCTGCAGCATCGCTCCCGAGGAGGTGCGGTCCGGTATCGCCTACGCCGTGAGCAAGAGCTTCGTGAAGTGGTACAGCCAGGCGCAAGCCGAGCGATTCAACGCCCGTGGATTGCGCATCGTCTCGGTGTCACCGGGGTCGACCGACACCGAGATGGGCAGGCTCGAGGAGCAGGCCGGCGCCGGCGCGATGGTCGCCGACGCCGCGGTCCCGCGGTGGGGCAAGCCGGAAGAGATGGCCGAGCTGCTCGCCTTCTGCGCCAGTGACAAGGCCGGGTACCTCACCGGCACCGACATTCTGAACGACGGCGGCGTGATCGCCTCGATGACCGAGCGGGCCCGGGTGGCCGCCAACGGCTAGACCACAGCCGTGAAAATCACTCTGACGTAAATACCTGCGTGGTGACTATGCTGGCCAAATGCCGCAACGGGCGTTGCGTGATCGCCTGATCGACGTAGAGGTTCCGAGCGAGGATCTGGCACGCGGGCGGGCGCTGCGCAAGACCGCCCCCCGACGGTCCCTCGCGCAGCTGACACCATCCGCCCGAAAGGCGACCGAAATTCTCGTCGCCCAAAACGCCGAGCGGCTAAAGGAACTCGTCCCGCTCCGGTTCGCGCGCATGCTCGCCGACCCGTTTTCGTTCTACCGAGGTTCGGCGGCGGTCATGGCCGCCGACCTCGCCGCAAGCCCATCCAGCGGGATCGAAGTCATGTGCTGCGGCGATGCGCACGTCTCGAATTTCGGCCTGTACGCCGCCCCCCATCGCTCGATCGTCTTCGACCTGAACGACTTTGACGAGGCCGCCGTCGCGCCCGCGGAGTGGGACGTGAAACGCCTGATCACCAGCGCGATCGTCGGCGGCCGTCACGCTAAATATCCAGGCAAGGCCATCCGCCGCTGTGTCGAAGAGGCGTTGGCGGGCTATCAAACCAGCCTCGAGGCGATGCTCGAAGAGATGGATGTTCTTCAGCGCTACTACCTACGGGTGGAACCCGAGCACTACACCGGAAAGGTGTCCAAGGGCCTGCAGGCGGTGATCCAGAAGACGATCTCCCGGGCGCGCACGCGAACGTCAGAGCAAGTCTTCAAGCGGATCATGGAGATTGGCGCGGACGGAACCCCGCGCCTACGTGAGGCGCCTCCTGTCCTGCAGCACGTCGAGGAGCACGTCGAAGCGCCTTTGATCGAGTCGGTTCACGAATATCTGGCCGCGGTTCCGGCCGACGTGGCGTTGTTGCTGTCGCACTTTCGCGTTGCCGACATCGCCCTGCGGGTCGTCGGCGTAGGCAGCGTCGGTACCCGGTGCTATCTGGTCATCCTGGTCGGCCCCAACGGAACACCACTGATCATGCAGATCAAAGAAGCCACTCGATCGGTGCTCGACGAATACGGCGGTTGGCCGCAGCCGGACGCCCTCACCGCGGCGGTCGAGGCCAAGGGCCAAGGCGTGCGCGTGGTCGACGGTCAGCTGATCTTGCAGGCGATGTCGGACGTCTTCCTGGGGACGACCCGCAAGGACGGCCACGACTACTACGTCCGCCAGTTCCACGACATGAAGGGCAGCATCGACACCGAAGGCATGTCGGCCTCGATCTTCTCCGAATACGTCCTTGCCTGTGCGGTGCTGCTGGCCCGAGCACACGCGCAGAGTGCGAACGCGTCCATCCTGCGGGGATATGTCGGCACCAGCAGCGCCGTGCATGACGCGGTGTCCGATTGGTCGTATGCCTACGCCGACAAATCACTCGACGACTTTCATCAGTTGCGCGCCGCGGCAGCGGCCGGTGATATCCCGGTCGCCGACGATCCCGCGCGCTGATGGACCGTTGGGTCGTGGCTTCGCTACGGGAATTGAACGGTTGATTCTCTGCGGCCCCACCTAGTTGCTGGCCAATTGGTCCGCGGTGCTACCGGTTTCGGTGTCGGGCAGCGTCGTCCGCCCGTTCGCCCCTAAGTGGTGCAGCCACTCCCGCCCCCGCAACCGCCAGGTGCGTCGCGCGTACTCCAATTCGGTGTAGGGCCACTGGGTGACGATCCGGCCGGTCGGCGATCGAAAGTAGCTGTCGCACTGCGTCCAGATGGTGCGCTCCAGGTCCGCGGAAAGCGCGTCGTTGTAACGCTTTTCGGCCTCCGGGCGCACGTCGAGGTATCCGCCGCGGCGCGCCAGGCGGGTTACCGCGCTGGCGATCAGGCGCGCCCCGGCCTCGAGGATGTAGACGATGGAGTTGCCGCCCTGGTTGGTGTTGGGCCCGTAGAGCATGAAGAAGTTCGGGAACCCGCTGACGGCCACTCCAAGGTAGGCACACGGGTCATCGCCCCAGTGCTCGTGCAGCCGGCGCCCACCGGCGCCGACGACGTCGATGCCGGACAGGTACCGCGACGTTTCGAAACCGGTGGCGAGCACGATCGCGTCGACGTCGATCTCGGCACCCGTCGCGGTGATCACCGACGCCCGGCCGATGCGGGCGATGGGGTCGGTGATCAGCTCGACGTTGTCGCGCTGTAACGCCCGGTAGTAATCGTCGCCGAGCAACACCCGTTTGCAGCGGAACGGATAGCCCGGCGTCAGCGCCCGGCGCAGCGGTTCGTCGTGGACGGTACGGTCCAGGAACGACGTCGCGATTTGCGTGCGCGCGGTCACCACCGGGTCGTCGGCGAAGGTTGCGGTGTTGTCGTGCTGGAACTTCCAGATCTGCCAGCGGGTCCGCCGCAGCGCCAGGGGGCTGCGCCGGAAACGCGC
>DASTKA010000640.1:0-2329 GCA_035716165.1 Mycobacterium sp.
AAGATCCGCAATCCCCAGTACCGCATCTCGGTCGCCGACGCGCGCACCCGTCGCGACGGCCGCTCCATCGAGGTCATCGGCCGCTACCACCCGAAGGAAGACCCGAGCCTCATCGAGATCAACTCCGAGCGCGCCCAGTACTGGCTGTCGGTGGGAGCCCAGCCCACCGAGCCCGTCCGTAAACTGCTGCAGATCACCGGCGACTGGCAGAAGTTCAAGGGCCTGCCGGGCGCCGAGGGCCGCCTGAAGGTCGCCCCGGCCAAGCCCAGCAAGCTGGAGCTGTTCAACGCCGCGCTGGCCGAGGCCGAGGGCGGGCCGGCCACCGAGGCCGCGAAGCCCAAGAAGAAGGCGCCGGCCAAGAAGGCCGCCAAGGCCGCGGACCGACCTGCCGAGCCCGAGGGGGCGGCCGAGACCCCCGCGGAGACGCCCGCGGAGACCGCCGCCCCTGAGGCCGAGGCGCCCGCCGAGGGCGCCGAGCAGGCCGAGCCGACCACCGAAAGCTGACCGCGGCGATGAGTACGGTTGTCGTTGACGCTGTCGAGCACCTGGTTCGCGGGATTGTCGACAACCCCGACGACGTCCGGGTGGACATGGTGACCAGCCGCCGGGGGCGGACGGTCGAGGTCCACGTCCATCCCGACGATTTGGGCAAGGTCATCGGCCGCGGCGGCCGCACGGCGACCGCATTGCGCACGCTGGTCGCCGGCATCGGCGGTCGCGGCATCCGCGTCGACGTGGTGGACACCGACCAGTAGCGGAGCGCGGGTCATGGAACTCCCTTGGAGTTGACCGTCGGGCGTGTGGTGAAAGCCCACGGCATCAGCGGCGAGCTTGTCGTGGAAATCCGCACCGACGATCCCGCCTCCCGGTTCTCGCCCGGCAACACGTTGCGCGCCAAGCCGTCTCGTGGCGGTGAGGAGCGCAGCTGCGTCATCGAGAGTGTCCGCGAGCACGGCGGGCGCCTGCTGGTGCGGCTGGCCGGGATCACCGACCGTGAGGCCGCCGACGGGCTGCGCGGCACGCTGTTCGTCGTCGACTCCGAGGACCTGCCCGACATCGACGAGGCCGACACCTATTACGACCATCAGCTCGAGGGCCTGCGCGTGCACACCGTCGACGGCCAACAGATCGGCGTCGTCGCCGAGGTGTTGCATACCGCGGCCGGTGAGCTGTTGGCCGTGCGGCCCGACGCGGGCGCGGCCGGCGAGGACAAGCGGGAAGTGTTGGTGCCGTTCGTGACCGCGATCGTCACATCGGTGTCGCTGGATGACGGCACCGTCGAGATCGACCCGCCCGAAGGCCTGCTGGATCTGTAGTACTTCGACATGAGAATCGACGTCGTCACCATCTTCCCGGGTTATCTGGACCCGCTGCGGCAATCGTTGCCGGGCAAGGCGATTCGCTCCGGTCTGGTCGACCTGCACGTCCATGACTTGCGGCGCTGGACCCACGACGTGCACCGCTCGGTCGATGACACCCCTTACGGCGGCGGCCCGGGAATGGTGATGAAGGCACCGGTGTGGGGCGAGGCGCTGGATGAAATCGCCTCGGACGAAACACTTTTGGTTGTCCCGACCCCGGCGGGTCGGTTGTTCACGCAGGCGACGGCGGCGCGCTGGAGCGCCGAGACCCACCTGGTGTTCGCGTGCGGGCGCTACGAAGGCATCGACCAGCGGGTCATCGAGGATGCCGCGTTGCGCATGCGGGTCGAAGAGGTCTCGATCGGCGACTACGTGCTGCCCGGCGGTGAATCGGCGGCCGTGGTGATGATCGAGGCCGTGCTGCGGCTGCTCGACGGGGTCCTCGGCAACCCCGCGTCGCACCGCGAGGATTCACACTCCCCGGCACTGGACCGGCGCCTGGAGGGGCCCAGCTACACGCGGCCGCCGAGCTGGCGCGGGCTCGACGTTCCCGAGGTGCTGCTGTCGGGTGACCATGCGCGAATCGCCGCGTGGCGCAGGGAGATCTCGCTAGAGCGCACCCTCGAACGCCGCCCCGAGCTGCTTGAGACGGGCCAAGGACTTGAGCCCGACGACGACTCGGCTCGTTAGAGCCCGTGCCGGGGCACCTCGATGCGGCCCTCGGGAAATATCGTCCTGACCGCGCGGGTGATGGTGTCGCGGGCGATGGCATCATCGGCGGTCTGCAGTGACTGGACCACCATGATGTAGCGGCGATCGGCGCCGACCACGCCGGTCGACAGATGCATCCAGTCGCTGCCGATGCAGCACATCCAACCCTGCTTCACCGCGACCGGCTCGGCGTACAGACCGTCCGGGATGCCGAAGCGTTGCGGGTAGCCGTCCAGGCCGTTGGGGGTGGACTGGGC
>DASTKA010000641.1:0-2567 GCA_035716165.1 Mycobacterium sp.
GGGTCGGATCGTGATTTGGCAGGAATGACCGGCCGACTGACCGTGTTGGTGGCGGACATGTCCACCGGAATCATTCTCATGGCCCGCCCTGACGCTCCCAATCTGGTCGATGACGTGATAGCTCAAGCCAAACGGGCCCACGAGCTCGGGGTCGCGCAGGTGTGGCTGCCCCAGCAGCAGAATTACGACGCCATTTCGCTCGCCGCGCTCGTCGGAGCCGCCGTGCCCGGGCTCGGCGTGGGCACCTCGGTGGTGCCGATCAATCCCCGGCACCCGCTGATCATCGCCTCGTTGGCGCAAACGGCGCAGGCCGCCGCGCACGGGAACTTCAGCCTCGGGCTGGGACTGGGTGCCCGTCAAGTGGAAGGCCCGGCCTTCGGCACCGACTGGTCCAACACCATCACCCGCCTCCGCGAGCACCTGACGATCCTGGCGTCGGTGTTCAGCACCGGTGGTGTCCACTTTCACGGCAGCGAACTCAGCGCCAGCCCGAGCTGGCCGGTGCAGGTGCCCGGCGGCACCCCAATTCCGGTGTATGTGGCGGCCATGGGCCCTAAGGCGTTGCGCGTCACCGGCGAACTGGCCGACGGGACACTGCCCTACCTGGCCGGGCCCCGCACGATCGAAGAGTTCATCGTGCCCGAAATCACCGAGGCGGCGGCCGAGGCGGGCCGCCCGGCGCCGCGCGTCATCGCCGCGGTGCCCGTGCTGTTATCCGACGATGTCGAGGGGGCTCGCACCGCCGCCACCCAGCAGCTGAGCTTTTATGAGGCCATCCCGTCATACCGCAACGTGATCGCCCGAGAAGGCCTCGACAGCGTGGTCGGCCTCGCCGCAATCGGGCCCGAGGAATCGGTGGCACTCCAGCTACGCCGCTACCGCGACGCCGGCGCCACCGACGTCGTGCTCAGCCCGCTGGACCGCTCCCAGTCAGTCGACCGTGAAGCGTTGTGGAGACTTACCGCCACGCTGTGAACACGCGGTTGAATCGCGCGGGATAAACCCGTCGACAGGTCAGCGGTACTTGATCATCAGCTCCATGCCGATGATGCACACCAGCCAGATGGCGGTGATGAAATACGTCAGCCGGTCCAGGTTCTTTTCCACCACCGTGGACCCGGACAGGCTGGACTGCACTCCGCCGCCGAACAGCGTGGACAGGCCGCCACCCTTGGCGCGGTGCAGCAGCACCAGCAGCACCACCAGGATGCTGGTGACGACCAGGGTGATCTGCAAAGCCAACTGCATGCGGGCCAGCCTACCGGGGCGGAGTCGTTCTCAGGGCAGCGGCCCACCGGCGGCGATCGCCGCCAGCGTGGCGAACTGCTCGCCGTCCAGGGACGCACCGCCCACCAGACCGCCGTCGATGTCCTCGCGGGCGATCAGCTCGCCGATGTTCTTGGCGTTCACCGATCCGCCGTAGAGCACCCGCACCGAGTCGGCGATCTGCGGTGACGCCAGCGCACCCAGTTCTTTGCGGATCGCCGCGCAGACCTCCTGCGCGTCGCCCGCGCTGGCCACCCGTCCGGTGCCGATCGCCCACACCGGTTCGTAGGCGATGACGACCTTGCCGAGCTGTTCGGCGGACAGGCCGGAGAGCGAACCGCGTAGCTGTTCCTCGCAGTGGGCGACGTGGTTTCCCGCCTCGCGGACCTCCAGGTGCTCGCCGATGCAGACGATGGGGGTCAATTCGTGCCTGAGCGCCGCGGCGGCCTTGGCGGCCACCAGCGCGTCGTCCTCGTGGTGGTAGGTCCGCCGCTCGGAGTGCCCGACGACGACGAACGTGCAGCCGAGCTTGGCCAGGAAGGCGCCGCTGATGTCGCCGGTGTAGGCGCCCGAGTCGTGCTCGGACAGGTCCTGCCCGCCATAGGTCAGCCGCAGCTTGTCACCGTCGACCAGGGTTTGCACGCTGCGCAGGTCCGTGAACGGCGGCAGGACCGTGACGTCCACCTTGTCGTAGTACTTGTCCGGCAGCGCGAATGCGATCTTCTGCACCAACGCGATGGCCTCGAAGTGGTTGAGGTTCATCTTCCAGTTGCCGGCGATCAGCGGTTTGCGGCTCACGACTCTGGGCCTCCCAAGTTGTGGTCGGGCTGGGGTCGACTCAACACCTCGATGCCTGGCAGCGTCTTGCCCTCGAGGTATTCCAGCGACGCCCCGCCACCGGTGGAGATGTGCGAGAAGTCGCCCTCCGGGATGCCCAGCGCGCGCACCGCGGCCGCGGAGTCCCCGCCACCCACCACGCTGAAGGCGCCCTTGCGGGTCGCCGCGGCGATTGCCTCGGCGACGCCCTTGGTGCCCGCGGCGAACGCCGGGAACTCGAACACGCCCATCGGGCCGTTCCAGAAGATGGTCTCGGCGTTGGACAGCAGCGTGGTGAACCGCGTCACCGACCCCACACCGATATCCAGCCCCATCTTGTCGTCCGGGATGCGGTATGCGGGAACACTCTTCGACGGCGAATCGGCGGCGAACTCGTCGGCCACCACTATGTCCACCGGCAGCCGCAGCACGTCGCCGTAGGTGTCGAGCAACCGCCGGCAGGTGTCGATCATCTCGGTTTCCAG
>DASTKA010000642.1:0-6543 GCA_035716165.1 Mycobacterium sp.
GGTTCCCAGCGACTGACCGGATACCGAGCCAGACGGTCGCCCGACGGTACAGCGTTGTATCCCGTGCCCCTGTGGCCCCTGGGGCCACTGAGCCGGTCAGAGTGACGCGTGTCAAATATTCATCCGCCGATGGGAATAGTCGCGTGAACTACCTCGTCGTTGTATCCGTGGCAGCAGTTGGCAGCGCCACGAGTCGATATGGCAGTGCACTGGCGGCACGCTCAAAGCTGTTCGACCCAACCCGCCATCGCGAGGAGTAAGCACATGAGCACTGTTACCGGCGTATCAAGCATCCAGACCCGGCCCCTCTATGACGCGACCGACTCGCTGTTGCGCTTCGCCGTGCGAGCCGACGCGACCCTGACGGGGTTGTTTGGTTTGACCATCGCCTTTCTCGCCGACCCGATCTCGTCACTCACCGGCCTGACGTCCTTCCAGGAATACGGCGTGGGTGTCCTGTTCGTGCTCTCCGGCCTGCTGGTGTTCAGCCTCGGGGCGCTGCCGGACCTGCGCCGACTCGGAAACAGCGTGTTGGTGGTCAACATCGCATTCACCCTGGTGGCGATCGTGGCCGCGGCAGTACTGCCGCTGACCGCCACCGGCGTCGCGTTCACGCTGTTTACCGGCGCCTACACGGCGGCCTTCGCGGGACTGCAATACCTGGGACTGCGTCGCCTCGAGGCGTGATCCGCCGCGCCGCTCCGGCTCGGACGCGCGACGTTACAGCTTGCGCAGCCGCAGCCGGTTGATGGAATGGTCGGCGTCCTTGCGCAGCACCAGGGTGGCCCGCGGCCGGGTCGGAAGAATGTTCTCGACCAGGTTGGGGCGGTTGATGGATCGCCAGATCTCGCGGGCGGCGGCGACCGCCTTGGTGTCGTTGAGCGCCGAGTAGTGGTGGAAGTGCGATTCGGGATCCGCGAAAGCGGTGCTGCGCATGGCCAAGAACCGCGATACGTACCACTGCTCGATGTCTTCGATTCGCGCGTCGACGTACACGCCGAAGTCGAACAGGTCCGACACCATCAGGGTCGGACCTGTCTGCAGAACGTTGAGGCCTTCCAGGATCAGGATGTCGGGGTGGCGGACCACGTGTTTGGCCCCGGGGATGATGTCGTATTTCAGGTGCGAATACACCGGCGCACACGCGTAGTCCGAGCCGGATTTGACCGAGGTCACGAACCGCATCAGCGCCCGACGGTTATAGCTTTCCGGAAACCCTTTGCGATGCATCAGGTTTCGCCGGTCCAGCTCGGCATTCGGGTACAAGAAGCCGTCGGTGGTGACCAGGTCTACCCGCGGGTGATGGTCCCAGCGCGCCAGCAGCGCCTGCAGCACACGGGCGGTCGTCGACTTTCCGACCGCGACGCTGCCGGCAACCCCGATGATGAACGGCACCGGCCGGTCGGGGTTTTGCAGCGGTTCGCCGAGGAATTCGGCGGTGGCGGCGAACAATCGCTGCCGCGCGGCGACCTGCAGGTGAATGAGCCGGGCCAGCGGCAGATAAACCTCTTCGACTTCCAGCAAGTCGATCTGTTCACCCAAACCGCGCAGGCCGACCAGTTCCTCCTCGGTGAGGGCCAGCGGCGTCGACATACGAAGCGCACGCCATTGCTTTCGGTCGAACTCCACGTAAGGGCTCGGCTCGCTAAGCCGCGGCATAGAGCAAGTGTTGCAGGGACGCGCAGGAGCCCGACGGCTGGGCTGGCGAAACGCCGGCGCTGGGTAGCGCGAGCGCCCTCGCTGTGGGGTCAGTCGGCCGACTAGTCTCGTTCTCATGTCAGCCGACTCGACCAGCACCGCCATCTCGACCACGTCACCGGGCGCCGAATACGCCGACACCGCGAGCGCTGCCTACCGTGCCGCACTGCAGGTGGTCGAGTCCGTCGAACCTCGCATCGCCGCTGCGACCCGCAAAGAGCTCGCCGACCAACGTGATTCGCTCAAGTTGATCGCCAGCGAGAACTACGCGTCGCCCGCGGTGCTGCTGACCATGGGGACCTGGCTGTCGGACAAGTACGCCGAGGGCACCATCGGGCACCGCTTCTACGCGGGTTGCCAGAACGTCGACACCGTGGAAAGCGTCGCCGCCGAGCACGCCCGTGAGCTGTTCGGGGCGCCGCACGCCTATGTCCAGCCGCACTCGGGAATCGACGCCAACCTCGTTGCGTACTGGGCGATCTTGGCTACCCGGGTCGAGGCGCCGGGCCTGGCCGACGCGGGCGCCAAGCACGTCAACGACTTGTCCGAAGCGGACTGGGAGAAGCTGCGCGCCAAGTTAGGCAACCAGCGGCTGCTGGGCATGTCGCTGGATGCCGGCGGCCACCTCACCCACGGCTTCCGGCCCAACATCTCCGGCAAGATGTTCCACCAGCGCAGCTACGGCACCGACCCCGACACCGGGTTCGTCGACTACGGCGCCGTGGCGGCCGCCGCGCGTGAGTTCAAGCCGCTGATCATCGTGGCCGGCTACTCCGCCTACCCGCGCCGGATCAACTTCGCGACGATGCGTGAGATCGCCGACGAGGTTGGCGCCACCCTGATGGTGGATATGGCGCATTTCGCCGGCCTGGTGGCGGGCAAGGTGTTCACCGGCGACGAGGATCCGGTGCCGCACGCCCATGTCACGACCACCACGACGCACAAGTCGCTGCGCGGTCCCCGCGGCGGCCTCATCCTGTGCCAACCCGATTACGCCGACGCCGTCGACAAGGGCTGCCCGATGGTGCTCGGCGGGCCACTGTCGCATGTGATGGCGGCCAAGGCCGTCGCGCTCGCCGAGGCGCGGCAGCCGTCGTTCCAGGCCTATGCCCAGCGGATCGCCGACAACGCCCAGGCCCTTGCCGACGGTTTCCTCAAGCGCGATGCCCACCTGATCACCGGGGGCACCGACAACCACCTCGTGCTGCTCGACGTCACATCGTTCGGCCTTACGGGACGTCAAGCCGAGTCGGCGTTGCTGGACGCCGGCGTCGTCACCAACCGCAACGCCATCCCCGCCGACCCCAACGGAGCCTGGTACACCAGCGGCATCCGGCTCGGCAGCCCGGCGCTGACCACCCGCGGTTTCGGTCCGGCCGACTTCGACCGGGTGGCCGAGCTGATGGTTGACGTTCTGGCCAACACGAAGCCGGAAGGTACCTCCAAGGCCAAGTACTCGCTGGCCGATGGCACCGCCGAACGGGTCAGCGCGGCCGCGGCCGAACTGTTGGACGCCAACCCGCTCTACCCGGGCCTCGCGCTCTAGGTTTGCGCCGTGCGAGGGGCGGCCGGACGCCGCGGCTGAGCGCGTCGGAGGACCAAAGTCACCAGTTGGCGCGACACGGCCGGGTGATTTCAATGAACCTGTGTATGCGGGTTACAGTTATCCAATGGCCGAAAGACCTGTCGCTAACGCGCTGACCCTGGAACTCGAGCCGGTCGTCGAAGCGAACATCGACCGCCACCTGACCACCGAAGAGCTCTGGTTCGCGCATGACTACGTGCCGTTCGACCGAGGTGAGAACTTCGCCTTCCTCGGTGGACGCGACTGGGACCCGTCGTCGATGACGTTGCCGAGGCCGTTGACGGACGCCTGCGAGATCATGCTGCTGCTCAAGGACAACCTCGCCGCGCACCACCGCGAGCTGGTCGAGCACTTCATCCTGGAGGATTACTGGGGCCGCTGGCTGGGCCGGTGGACCGCCGAGGAGCATCTGCACGCCATCGCGCTGCGCGAGTATCTGGTGGTGACCCGCGAGGTCGACCCGACCGCCAACGAAGAGGCCCGCGTCCAGTACGTCATGAAGGGCTACCGCGCCGACACCTATTCGCAGGTGGAGATCCTGGTGCACATGGCGTTCGTCGAACGCACCCACGCCGTGTTCTGTGAAAACCTGGCCGCGCAACTCGAGGAGCCCATCCTGGCCGGCCTGATCGACCGGATCGGCCGCGACGATCGGCGCCACGAAGTGTTCTTCTCCAACCTCGTCGCGCACTGCCTCGGGTACACCCGGGACGAGACGATCGCGGCGATCGCCGCCCGCGCCGCCGACCTGGAGGTGCCAGGCGCCGACATCGACGCCTACCGGGACAAGGTGCAGAACGTCGAGAAGGCAGGCATTTTCGGTCCGGAGCAGCTGCGCCAGGCGATCTCCGACCGCATCGCCGCATGGGGTCTCGCAGACGAGCCCCAGCTTCGGCAATTCATCGTCGGCTGAGCCGGCCCGCACGCGCCTCACATCGGCCACCCGCTGAAGGTGGTCGCGGCTCGCGGCGTCGGCGCGCCTGCACAGCGGGCACGTGGCCACGGGAGTAGCGTCGTTTCTCGATGGTCAGCGTCATGCTCAGCTGCCAGGGCGGCACCTCCCGTCACCACAACGGAAGGACCGGCCCCGGTCCTGGTGCTGCGGTTCCCGTCGACATGCCTGTGCGGGTCCGCGCGGGCTCATCCCGCTCGAGGAGCGCTACGTGACCGAAATCCGGACCTACGTGATCGACACTTCCGTGCTGCTGTCCGACCCCTGGGCGTGCAGCCGGTTCGCCGAACACGAGGTGGTTGTTCCGCTGGTGGTGATCAGCGAACTGGAGGCTAAACGCCACCATCACGAGCTGGGATGGTTCGCCCGACAGGCGTTGCGGCTGTTCGACGATCTTCGGCTCCTGCACGGACGGCTTGATCAGCCCATTCCCGTTGGGACACAGGGCGGTTCGCTTCACGTTGAGCTCAACCACACCGACCCGGCGGTGCTGCCGGCTGGCTTCCGTAGCGACAACAACGACTCCCGGATCCTGAGCTGTGCCGCCAACCTGGCTGCCGAGGGCAAGCGAGTTACGTTGGTCAGCAAGGACATTCCACTTCGGGTCAAGGCCGCCGCGGTGGGTCTGGCCGCCGACGAGTACCACGCACAAGACGTGGTGGCCTCCGGGTGGTCGGGGATGCGCGAGATCGAGACCGCCACCGAGGACATCGACGCGCTGTTCGCCGAGGGCGAGATCGATCTGGTGGAAGCCCGAGATCTGCCCTGCCACACCGGTGTTCGGCTGCTCGGCGGCAGCTCTCACGCGCTGGGCCGGGTCAACGCCGACAAACGTGTGCAGCTGGTTCGCGGCGACCGGGAGGCGTTCGGGCTGCGCGGGCGATCCGCGGAACAGCGGGTGGCACTCGATCTGCTCCTCGATGAGTCGGTGGGCATCGTGTCGCTGGGCGGCAAGGCCGGCACCGGCAAGTCGGCGCTCGCGTTGTGCGCCGGTCTGGAGGCGGTGCTGGAGCGGCGCACCCAGCGCAAGGTGGTGGTCTTCCGGCCGCTGTACGCCGTCGGTGGCCAGGAGCTGGGGTACCTACCCGGCAGCGAGAGCGAAAAGATGGGCCCGTGGGCGCAGGCCGTCTTCGACACCCTCGAGGGTCTGGCCAGCCCGGCCGTGCTCGAGGAAGTGTTGTCTCGCGGCATGCTCGAAGTCCTGCCGCTGACCCACATCCGGGGCAGGTCACTGCACGACTCGTTCGTCATCGTCGATGAGGCCCAATCGCTGGAGCGCAACGTTTTGCTGACCGTGCTGTCCAGGCTGGGCACCGGATCGCGGGTGGTCCTGACCCACGACATCGCGCAACGCGACAACCTGCGGGTGGGCCGCCACGACGGGGTCGCCGCGGTGATCGAGAAGCTCAAGGGCCATCCGCTGTTCGCCCACATCACCCTGTTGCGCAGCGAGCGATCGCCGATTGCCGCCCTGGTCACCGAGATGCTCGAGGAGATCGCCGGCCCGCAGTGAACGCGCCTGACCAGCGCGCTCGATCCCGGGTGACCCCGCCTTCGATAAACTTCCACGGTGGCGAAACGACCCGACACCCAAGCCTGGCGCTACTGGCGCACGGTTGTCGGTGTGGCGGCCGCCGTCGCGGTGCTGGTGATCGGCGGGCTCACCGGTCACGTGACGCGTGCCGACGATCTCAGCTGCTCGGTCGTCAAGTGCGTCGCGCTGACCTTTGACGACGGGCCGGGGCCGTTCGATGAGCGGCTGCTGCAAGTCTTGAAGGAGAACGACGCCAAGGCCACCTTCTTCCTGATCGGCAACAAGGTGGCCGCCAACCCGGCCGGGGCCAAGCGCATCGCCGACGCCGGGATGGAAATCGGCAACCACACCTGGGAACACCCCAACATGACCACGATCCCGCGTGAAGACATCGCCGCCCAGTTCTCGAAGGCCAACGACGCGATCACGGCAGCGACCGGCCGCAGCCCGAATCTGTATCGGCCCGCCGGCGGCTTGTCCGACCCGGTGGTCCGCCAGACCGCCGGCCAATTCGGACTCGCCGAAATCCTGTGGGATGTCATCCCTTTCGATTGGGCGAACGACTCAAACACGGCGGCGACGCGCTACATGCTGATGACCTACATCAAGCCGGGCTCGGTGGTGTTGTTCCATAACACCTACTCGAGCACCGTGGATTTGGTGTATCAGTTCATCCCGGTGCTCAAGGCCAACGGCTACCGGCTGGTGACGGTCAGCGATCTGCTGGGACAGCGAGCACCCGGCAGCACCTATGGCAGCCGGGAAAACGGTCCA
>DASTKA010000643.1:0-3180 GCA_035716165.1 Mycobacterium sp.
GCATCACCGCGCATCCCCGGCCGGTCAGCGATCCGCACCCGCCGATCTGGATCGGCGGCAATACGTCGTCTTCCCGGCGGCGGGTGGCGCAGTACGGCGACGGGTGGTGCCCGTTCCCCGCGCCGCCGCAGCTGGCCCAGACCGCCGGTACGGCCGTCATCGACTCCGTGCAGAAGCTTGGCGCCGGCATCGACGATCTGCGGCGCAGATGCGATGCGGCGCAGCGGGATTGGTCGTCGATCGACGTCACCTTCACCAACTTCGAGGGCGGCAGCCCCGCGAATGACGACTTCAACGCCGACGCGTACCTCGAGGGCCTGGACAAGCTGGCGAAGCTGGGCGTGACCTGGGTCAGCGTCCACCTGCCCGGCGACAGCATGACGCACGCGCTCGAGACTCTCGACCGGTTCCGCACCCTCGTGATCGACGCGGCCTGATGGACTTCTCCCGCGTCGAACTTTCGCCCGAGGATCAGAAATTCTTCGATGAGACCCGGGCGTTCATGGCCGAACACGTCACCGACGAAGTGCGGCGGCGTGACCGCGAGACCGGCGAGAACTTCAGTGAGCCAGTGCATTTGGCGCTGGGCGAAGCGGGTTATCTGACCTCGGACTGGTACCAGGAATCCGAAGGGGGATTCAACCCGGTGCGCCGGCGGATCTTCCACCTCGAGATCGGTCGTGCGCACACGCCGTGGTTCCACTGGGGCACCACGGCGGTCGTCGCGCGCTTGGTGAAGCAGTTCGGGGCGGCCGAACTCGTCGACGCGATCCTGCCGGGCGTGCTGTCCGGGGAGATCCGGCTCTGCCTGGGCTACACCGAGCCCGAGGGCGGCTCCGACGTCGCCACCTGCAAGACCCGGGCCGTGCGAGACGGATCGGGCTGGGTGATCAACGGCTCCAAGATGTTCACCTCCAACGCGCAGAACGCGCAGTACGTCTTCCTACTCACCAACACCGATCCGCAGGGACGCAAACACAAGAACCTGACGATGTTCCTCGTGCCGCTGGATTCGGAGGGCATCGAGATTCAGGGCATCCGCACGCTGGACGGTGACCGCACCAACATCGTGTATTACAGCGACGTGCGGGTCGATGATCGCTATCGGATCGGTGAGGTCAACGGCGGCTGGACCGTGATGCGGTTCGCCCTCGACGCCGAACATGGCATAACCGATCCCGAAGACCATGGCCTGCAGAACATTTCGATGCTGTCCGAGCACGGTCACCTGATGGCCGAAGCGGCCGACGGGGTCGCGGCGGTCCTCTCGACGCCCGATGCGGCCGGCCGGCGCCCGATCGACGACGAGGCGACGAAATACCGGCTGGGGCGCAGCATGGCCCGCATCGAGGCGGCCATGTCGACTCCCGGAATGTACGGGCGGGTGGCGCTCATTCAGACCATGCGGGAGGTCTCCCAGGAATTGATGGACCTCCTGGGGACGGCGTCGGCATTGCCCACCGAGACAACGGGTTCCGCGGACTTCGCTGATAATGGCGCCATCGAGTTCATCTTTCGGCATGGCGTGCCCGCCGGCATCTACGGCGGCACCATGGAGGTGTTCCGCAACATGATCGCCCAGCACGAGCTGGGTCTCGGGCGTCCTAGCTACGGCCGCTGACCGGCAGTTCGGCCGTCACCTCGACGCGAGTGTCGTCGAAGCTCAAAAACCCCTTGATGGGCAGGCTTTCCGGGGGCGGGTCGGGGTAGCTCCAGGCCACATCCTGCACGACGTGGTCGCCCGAGGCGAACGACCAATACGCCGCGAAGCCCTTGTAATTGCAGTAACTCTGAGTCTCGGAGCGCCGCAGCAGATCGGTGCGCACGTGAGCCGGGTCGACGTAGAGTCGCGGCGCGAGCGCGGTCTCGAAGACGATCACGGTTTCGTCGGTGTCCACCACCGTGGTGCCGGCGATGCGCACGCGCAGGCGGCGTTGGGTCGGGCGGCAGTCGACGCGGTGATACGGGTTGGGCGGGTAGTGCACGAGTTTGCGCCCCTCTTCCAGCCAGGTGTCGACCGCGTCCCAGGGCACTTGGACGAAACCCGGCGCCTCGGGTTCGGGCTCGCTCGGCAGGTCGCCGACCTCGTCGGCGGCGAAGGCGTAGCTCAGCGGCCGGCCGCGCCGGTGCACCATCAGCGCCCGCTCGGTGTCGATCACCACACGCCCGTCCTTGACTGCCTGCACCCGCCGGGGATGCGGTTCGACGTAGACGACGTCGGCGGGTATCGCGGGCGAGAAGTGTCCCGCGGGATCGCTGCTGAGCGGACCGCGCCCGGCCACCAGAGTCATGGTGCTCCTTTCGGCGGCGATGAATCAGCACGCTCGCCGGTGACCATTCTGCGCGAGGAGTGCCGCGTACTGCTGTTCGAGCAGCTTGGCGGCGCCCTCGTACCAGCGCTCGGTCAGCGACCGCGACATCGGGTCGGGAAAGATTTCGTCATCGCCATCTTCCACACCGTCGAAGATGCCTTTCGCCACGGATTGCGGAGAAGCCTTCGGGATGTCGAGAGCTCGTGTCATATCGGTGTCCACGGGGCCGGTCAGCACCGCATGAACCCGCACACCTTGGGCCGCCAAGATGACACGCAGCGACTGCGTCAGCGAGAACGCGGCAGCCTTGGAGACCGAGTAGGCCGGAATCAGCGACAACGGCGCCAGGGCATTCACCGACAGATTGTTGACGATCGAGCCCCTGGACTGAGCCAGCAGCGGAAGGAAGGCCTGGACCAGATCGTAAGTACCGAAAAGATTCACCGCGAGATGCTGTTCGAGTACGGAGCGGTCGTTCAGGTCGTCATACAGCGCCAGGCCGGCGTTGTTGATCAAGATATCGAGCGAGTCGACCTTCTCGACTGCCGCACGGATCTGCGAAGCATTGGTGATGTCGAGGGCCACGGGGGTGACGCGGGAATCGATGTCGTCGGTTAAGGCGTTGCGGGTGCCGACATACACCCGCCTCGCACCCCTGTTCAACGCTTCCAGGGCCAGTGCGCTCCCGATGCCGCGGTTGCCTCCGGTGATCAAAACCGCGGTGCCTGAGATTGTGGCCATGATGTCGATCTCCTTATCTGCTGTCTGTTTGGGCGCCCGCATGCGGACGGGCTCGCCGCAGGCAGCCGTTGCGCGCTGCCCGCATGTATTCCGATACGCGGGGCGGCGGAGAATCATCGCGAGGCAG
>DASTKA010000644.1:0-2248 GCA_035716165.1 Mycobacterium sp.
GCTACCGGCCCGGCTCTTCAGCGATCCTGGGCGTCCGCCGATCTTGGTGACCTGCGCGCGAACCGCGGCACGATATGACCCCGACGACGATCGGCAACACGTCATGGTCGCCGGAGACGATGCGGTGGACGTCTCGCGCGCTCTCGCGATGCTGCGTGAGCAGGGCATGCGCCGCATCCTGTGCGAGGGCGGACCGACACTGCTCGACGAGCTGGTGGAGGCCGATGCCGTTACCGAGATCTGCGTGACCCTCGCCCCCAAACTGGCGGCGAGCCAGCCGGTAGGCCACCGGCTGCACCCGGCGCGCCTGCCGGCGCCGGTGACCATGAGTCTCGAGCACGCGCTGGTCTGCGACGGCTATCTGTTCTTGAGGTATTGCCGGTGAGCCCCGGGCCAACTCGCCGGACTGGGCGTGCGCGAAAGCGCTCAACATGCAGTCGGCGACGCCTCTTCCTATGATGAAAATGCCCGGTTTGAAACCTGATCGGATCGCTTCGCGCGATCCACTTCATTTGATCGCTGTCCACTTCCTCGATGCCCACAGAATAGGATCACCGGCCAGGTGAGCAGTTCAGACTACGACCACGACTACCGTAATCTGGCGGTGAACCGACTGCGCCCCAGTGAAATTCAATGGGCGCTGAATCATGACGCGGTGCACGGGATCGCCTACGCGTTCAAGAATCCCGTCGCGGTCGCCGACTCCATCGAGGATCCCGACGACGACCGAAAGACCTACCTGGTGCGGATCAAGCGCGACGACCTGGCCAACGCGCTGGAAAAGATCAACGAATGGATCTTCGACAATCCCGGTCCGGCCGGGATGCAGGCGTACGGATTCGTCCGGGCGTTGGCCCGAGAAGGGCTCACCGAACGCGCCACGGGAGATGACGACAACCGCTGATTCCGCGCTGACCTAGTCGGTGACCGGCTCCGAATCTTTCTGGTGCTCAGCATCTTCCACGGTCAACGGCAGCGCCAACTCCTCCAGCGGACGCTGCTCGGCGGCGATGCCGAGCCACAGTTCGACCAGACCCGCCGCCGCCATCACGACCGCCCCGATCAGGAATGACCAGACGACCTCGGTGCGCATGCCGGAGTTGATCAGCTGACCGAACAGCAGCGGCCCGGTGATACCGCCGATCGCCGTGCCCACCGCGTAGAAGAAGGCGATCGCCAGCGCCCTGGTCTCCATGGGGAAGATCTCGCTGACCGTGAGGTAGGCGGCACTGGCGCCCGCCGAGGCCAGGAAGAACGCGACGATCAGCACGCCGATGAAGGCCCAGACACCGCCGGCCTGGGTGAGAAACACCAGCGCCAGCGCCACCACCGCGACACCGGAACCGATGTAGGTCAGCGTGATCATCGGTTTGCGGCCGACGGTGTCGAACAGGTGCCCGAGCACCAGTGGGCCGGCGAAATTGCTCAGGGCCCAGAGGATGAAGAAGACCGGCACCATGCCCGACGGCACGTCGTAGAACCGGCTGAGCAGCGTGCCCAGGTTGAACGTGACGCCGTTGTAGAGGAACGCCTGCCCGATGAACAGCGCCAGCCCCAGGATCGCACGCCGCGGATAGAGTTTGAACGCCACGGCGGCGATCTCCCGGAACGAGATCGCGGTGCGCTGACGGATCCGCAAAGCTTTGCCCTGCGGATCGGGCAGCGGTTCTCCGGTCTCCCGCTCGACCTCCGCTTCGATCTCGCCGACGATTTGCTCCGCCTCGTCGTCGCGGCCATGGATGAACAGCCAGCGCGGGCTCTCCGGGACGTTGCGCCGCACGAGCAGCACGAAAATGCCGAGAATGGCACCGATTCCGAAGGCGAGCCGCCACCCGATGTTGGGCGGGAAGTTCGACGTGTTCAGCAGGATCAGCGCGCCGCCGGCGCCGGCGGCCGAACCCAGCCAATACGTTCCGTTGATCACCAAATCGACGCGCCCGCGCACCCGCGCCGGGATCAACTCGTCGATAGCCGAATTGATGGCGGCGTATTCACCCCCGATACCCGAGCCGGTGAAGAAACGGGTCAGGAAGAAATACCACGGGGCGAACGCGAACGCGGTCGCGACGGTGGCGATCAAATAGATCGCGAGCGTGAGGATGAACAGATTTCGCCGCCCGAAGCGGTCGGTCAGGTGACCGAAGAACAGCGCCCCCGAACACGCTCCGGCGATGTAGATCGCCGCCGCCATGCCGATTTGCGCGGCGTTCAGCGCGATGCCGCTGTTGTGCTCCATGAGCCGGGCCGA
>DASTKA010000645.1:0-9146 GCA_035716165.1 Mycobacterium sp.
TCTCGGGCAGAACACGCCGGCGATCGCCACGACCGAGGCCGAGTATTCCGAGATGTGGGCCCGAGACACCGCCGCCATGATCGGCTACGCGGGTGCGACCGCCGCGGCAACACGGCTGACACCGTTCGCCCAACCCGACAAGACCACCACGTCGGACGCCGCTCAATCCGACGCGGTGACCCAGGCCACCGGAACCGCCGCCGGGAGCACCCGCAATGCCGTCCAGCAATCGTTCTCGGCGGTACCCAACATGCTGCAAAGCGCGGCCCTGGCTCCGGCCGCCGCCCCCCCGTCGCCCACAGACCTGCTGAGCCTCGAGAGCGAGCTCATCACGATCTTTCTCGACGCGCCGGCCGCCGTTGCCGGGCTCACCGTGGACTCACCCTCGGCCGCGATCGCCCTTCCCTTCGACGTCGCCGGGGCGCTGACCGGTTTCCACACCGACGACATCGTCAGCGGCTGGGCCGGGGTACAGCCCTGGCCGGGCACGGGCGCCGTGCCTCCATCCCCATTCCCGGTCATCACGAACCCGGCGGGCGGATTCGGAACGTTGGCGTCGGCGGGGCTGGGCGAGGCCAAAACGGTCGGCGCCCTGTCGGTGCCGCCGGGCTGGACGGCTGCCGCCCCCGCAATTCGGCCGGCCGCCCTGGTCCTTCCGACCACCACCTCAGGCGCGGCCGCGGACGCCGCAGCGGCAGCCGCTCCCACAGGCGCCGGGAGTTTGTTCGGCGAGATGGCCGTGGCGAGCATGGCGGGGCGCGCAATGGCCGGCACCGGTGGTGCCCTCGGCCGCGAGCGGACCCGGGCCGCGGATGCGGGCAAGGCGACGCGCGGGCCGGCGAAGGAGCAGGCGAATGATCCGGCGCCGCCCCCGGTTGCGGCGGGGGGACCCATCACGAGCATCGCCGCCGAGCTGCGCGAACTGGCGTCGCTGCGCGACGCGGGAATTGTGACGCAGCAGGAATTCGAAGAGCAGAAAAAGCGCTTGCTGCCAAGCTGATCCGGGCGCCTGCGCTGCACATTCCTGACCCATCCGCGCGAGCAACAAGGTTCACGGATTATTCGGCCGTCGCGGTGCGCTGCGGGTGCTACCGTTTGCTGGCCATACGACCGTCGACGGATTTCGGAAGCCCTCATGTTCGCGTTCCGGCTCGCCTCCGCGGCCCGTATCGCCGTGGCGGGTGTTTTCATCGGCGTGGCGGGTGTGCCGCTCGTGTCGGCGTGCGGCTCCGCCCCGCCGGCGACCACGGCCGCTACCGCCTCGTTGACCAAAGTTGTTGCAACACAGAGTGTTCCGTCGGCCGAGCGGCCCGGCCCCACGCCGACGACCACTTCCGGCATGTACGGCAACCCCGCCGCCGCGGCGAAGTACTGGGTGGCGCAGTCGCTCGAGGACAACTGCGGGCTGGTCTCGGTCGCCGACGTGGTAGGTGAGATCACCGGCAACGCGCCGACCGAACGGCAGATGCTGGACCTGGCGGAATCGACGCCGTCGGGGGCCAATCCCGGGCCGATCTACGCGCCGCGGAACGACCCGAGCCACTCCGGGCCGGACAGCGGCATCTCGATGTCCGACCTGGTCATACTGCTCGACCACTTCGGTATCAAATCGGAGATGACCGCTTCCTCCGACCGGGATCAGAACGGGCTGCCCCTGCTCGAGCAATACCTGGCGCACGACCGCAAGGTCATCGCGTTCGTCAACTCCTCGGTGATTTTGAACGCCGACGACCAGCGCACCAAGGGCGACCACTTCCTGGTCGTGACGGGCATCGACACCGGCAACGACATCGTTCATCTCAACGACCCCGGTATCGATCATCCAGACGAGCAGGCCAGCTTCACGAGGTTCATGACGGCGTGGCAGACCAGCGATCAGTCGATCGTCGTGACCGCGGCCCGCAGCTGATCACTGGTAATGCCGGGCGGTTTTGGGCACAGTGTGCAGTATTACCCAATGAAGGTGCCTCATGGAGAAGTCGTCCGGCCCCAACGCATCTGGCGCCGTGCCGATGCGGGTGCAGGCGTTGCTTCGCTATCCGGTGAAGTCAATGCTCGGCGAAACCCTCGAGTGCCTACCGGTCGACGAGCATGGCGCCGAGGGCGACCGGCGGCTGGCGCTCCTCGACGGTGAAACCGGGCACGTGGCCAGCGCCAAGAATCCCCGCCTATGGCGTGATCTGTTGACGTGCACCGCGCATGCGGACGCCCAGGGAGTGCGCATCAGGCTGCCCGATGGGACCGACGTGGCCGCCGATGATCCCGGCGTCGACGAGCTGATCTCCCGGTTGACGGGACGGCGGGTCCGGCTGGTCGCCCAGCGCCCCGACGGCGCGACGCTGGTGCGCCCCGATCCCGAGCAATTGCTCGAGCTCGGCCTGGACGCCGAGGTCGGTGGCCGCATTCTGCGGATCGCCGCGGCCACGCCGGGCGAGTCGTTCACCGACGAAGCCCCGCTGCACGCGATCACGACGGCCACCCTCGAGCACATCGGCGTGGAGGCGCTGCGCTACCGGCCGAATCTGGTGATCACGACCCCGCCGGACTATCCGCCGTATGCCGAAAACAACTGGGTCGGCGGCAAACTCGCCATCGGCGAGGCACGGCTACGCGTTCTCACGGCCACGTCGCGATGTGTGGTTCCCACGCTCGAGCACGGGCCGCTGCCACGGGCCCCGCAGGCTCTTCGCATACCCGCGGCCGAAAACCGCTTGGACACAGGCGGTCACGGCAAACAGCCATGCGCGGGGGCTTATCTCGCGGTGGTGACCAAGGGCGTCATCCGTGTCGGTGACCCCGTTACCGTCGGGCTATAAAGGGTCTGCCGACGCACCGCCGCGGCGGCGTCAGCCACCAAGGTTGCGCACCGCCGTATCGAGTTCCTCGGCCTGCTCGGCCACCTCGCGGTCGGACAACTCCGCGTGCCCGACTCGCTGCAATAATTCCCCACGCGTCGTAACCTCCAGGGCGCCCCGGTATTCGGCCGAATCCAGATCCGCCGGCGCGACGACCGCGGCACGACCCTCGATCACCACCAGCGCGGTGTCCGCGTCCTGGCTGGCGAGCAATCGCCTGACGTCGTCGGCGCCGATGGTCATCAGCCGCCCCGCCCGGTCCGCTGCTGCAGCTCGTCGATCAGGCTGGAGGCCTGGGCCTTGGTGAGGTTCTCGGGGACCTGTTCGCCCGCCTCTTGCGCCAGGGTGTTCAAGTAGCTGCGCTGCGGACCGGTCATCGGCTCGTCGCCGGTCACCCACTGCGACTGGTCCTTTTCCGGATTCTCCCGCGGCGCCTGCGCGGCATCGTCGACCATGCCTGTGGCTATGCCCGCTACCGAGCCAACGTAATCAGGCGGCGACTCAGAAGGTCCCGGCATGCTAGCCCGCCCCGGTCATCTTCATCACCAGCAACACCGCCACCGCGATGAACGCGACGACGAAGAGCCCGACCGCAACTGCCGTGAACACAAAACTGGGAGTGAATCGGGAGGTTACCGGCGGCTGTGGCGCAGACACCCCCGAGGTTTGGGGCGCGGCGGGGGGAGTGGCGCCTGGTGCGCTACCCCCTCCTGGCTCCAGCCCAGGAGTTTGCGTCGGGTCAGGGTCGGGAGGTTGCGCGGTCATGTTCGGCACCGGTCCTTTCGTCTCGGGCGACGCCGGAGACATTCGGTCGCATCGCGGTACCCGCCCACGGGCCACCCAAACCGACCGCGCGGCCACCGGTCGGTGGCGCCGAGGGGCGCCGAGCGCGGCGTCAGCGTCCGCTCATCCCCGACGGTTGCGGGACGACGCGTGGGCCGGTCATCGAAAAGGACAGTCGCTCAACGGGTTCCGCCTCGGCCCGCGTCGACGGCGCCTTTAGTTCTCCGGGCTCGGCGTTGGACTCTGCGCGGATTCCCACTTGGCCTCGAGCGACCTTGTCACCTTGGTGCCCGCGGGCATGTCGAGCTGGAAGGTTTCACCACCGTCCGTCTCGAACGTGAGGAGATATCCGGCGTCGCTGGGATCCTTGAAGACGACTTTGTAGGGCTGTTCACCCGAGCCGCGGTCCACGGCGATGATGTCGCCAGGGGTGACGTCGTCGATCAGGTCGTTGCTGGAGACTTTGGACATGTGGTCGACGTTAGCCGAAGAGGTGCGGCGCCCGCCGCGCCGACGGGTTCAGTGGCCGACCTCACCTAGGGCTGCAGGAACGCTTTGATGGCGCGGCGCTCGTCCATGGCCCGGTAGGCCTCGGCGACCTGCTCGAGGGGCAGGCGCAGGTCAAACACCTTGCCGGGGTTGATTCTTCCGTCGAGCACCGACTCGATCAGCGAGGGCAAGAAGTGCCGCACCGGGGCGGGTCCGCCGCGCAGCCCGACGTGGGTGCTGAAGAGTTGCTCACCGGTGATGACGACATCGTGGGGCACGCCCACGAAACCGACGAAGGCGCCGGGACGAGCGGATTGGATGGCTTGTTGCATAGCCTGGCCGGTGCCCACGCATTCCAGCACCGCATCGGCGCCGACGCCTTCGGTCATCTCCTTGATCACCGCGACACCGTCGTCGCCGCGTTCGGTGACGATATCGGTGGCGCCGAATTCGCGCGCCAGCTTCTGGCGCGGTTCGTGTCGACTCATCGCGATGATCCGCTCGGCGCCCTTCTCGCGGGCGGCCAGCACCGCGCACAAGCCGACGGCACCGTCACCCACCACGGCCACCGTCATGCCGGCGGCGACGTTGGCCGCTTCGGCGGCGAACCACCCGGTGCCCATCACGTCCGACAGGGTCAGCAGGTCGGGAATAGCTTGGGCGTCGGGTTGGTCGGGGAGTGCGACCAGACTACCGTCGGCCATCGGGATGCGTATCGACTCCGCTTGGCAGCCGCCCATCAACACTCGGTGCACACACGCACTTTGAACTCCGTTGCGGCAATTGGGACACGTGCCGTCGGACGCGTAGAAGGACCCGATGACGAACTGGCCGGGCTTGACCGAAGTGACGTCGCTGCCAACGGCTTCGACGACACCGCAGTATTCGTGACCGAACGGCTTGGGCTCGGGAACGGGGTTGATGCCGCGGTAGTCCCACAGATCTGAACCGCACACACAGGTCGCGGTGGTGCGGATGATCGCGTCGGAAGGGGCGACGATCTCGGGCTCGGGCAGATCTTCGAATCGGACATCACCGGCGCCGTAGATGACAGCTCCTCGCATAGCGCCCTCCCTCTCGAGGTAGTCGAAGCCCAGCTACCCGGGATCGCCGCGTTTAACCGCGGCTCAACGCCATTTGATGCCGCATCCGATCGACGGACGCTGTTCGGGGTTCACCGGTCGCCCGGCGAGTACCGCATCGACCGCGGCTCGGACGTCCGCGGCGGTGACAGGCCGGCCGTTGCCGGGTCGCGAGTCGTCGAGCTGGCCGCGGTAGACCAGTCGACGTTCGCCGTCGAAAACGAACGTGTCGGGTGTGCACGCGGCGGAGAAGGCGCGGGCGATGTCCTGGGTTTCGTCATACAGGTACGGGAACGTCCAGCCATGGGCGCGCGCCTCCGCGACCATGTGATCGGGGCCGTCCTGCGGGTAGGTGGCGACGTCATTGCTCGAAATGCCCACCATCGCAACGCCTTGTTCGGCAAGGTCACGACCGAGCGCGGCAAGCCCGTCTGCGACGTGCTTGACGTACGGGCAGTGGTTGCAGATGAAGGTGACGACCAGGGCCGGACCCGTCAGATCGTCACGACTGAGGGTGCGGCCGGTGGCCGGCTCGGGTAGCGCGAACGGGGGCGCGACGGTGCCCAGGGCCAGCATGGCGGATTCGATGGCCATGCTGGCCAGGGTAGCGTCATTTCCCTGGTTCACCGACGAAATTGAGGTGGCCTCAGCGAAACACACAGGGCCACTTCGGAATTGCTCGCCAATATCGCGATTGTGGTGGTTGGCGACGAGTAAAGCAGGATACGTCGATGTTTGATCCGCCCAGCCCGTGGAATCACCCCCATGGCACGGACGAACGATCTTGGCCAACCCCCGAGGAGTATTTCGATGAGTGAGCACAACAAGGCCCATGAAGCGCGCCGCGGCCTGATCGATTCGGTCAAAGGCAAAGCCAAAGAGGTCGTCGGCGCTGTTACGGGCAACGAATCGCTGACCGCCGAGGGACAACTCGAGCAGACCCAGGCGCACGAACGCAAGGAAGCCAACGCGGCCGAGGCGGTGGCCGAGGCGCAGGTCAAGGAAGCGCAAGAGGATGCGGCCGAGGCCAGGACCGAAGGCGCCCAGCAGCGCCTGGCGGCGAACGCCCAGGCCGTGGCCGCCGAGGATTCGATCGAGGCCCAAGATGCCGCGCAGAAGCGAGCGGCTGACCGCGCGGCGCATCAGCAGGCGACCGCCGCGAAAACCCAGGCCGAGGTGGACGCACAGCGCGAGGTACAGCGGGCCAAGGCCGAGGAGCGCGCCGAGATTCGCGACGCGTCCGAGGAAATCATCGACGCCGTCGCCGAACACCAGACCTCGGTTCAGGTGGCCCGCAACGACGAGTCGGAAGCCGACCGCCTGCGACGCCATGCCCAAAACGTGACCGACGAAGCCGACCTGCCCTGACGGCGGGCCTCACACAGGAGAAGTCGATGAAAATTTCCGAAGTCCCGTTGGCAGTTCTGCGGTTTCACTACCAACTCGCGCGGTTTCCGCTGCAGGTGATCGAGGATCGGGTCGTCAACCGCATCCCCACGGAAGCGCCCGCCCGACTGCTGTATGAGCGCTCGCTGGGCATGCTCGATGCCACCGTCGGTAACGCGCTCGGCGACCCGAGCATCGTCGAACGGGGGACGGCGCTGGTCGAACGCAGCGACGCGCTGGGCCGTGCGGCTCAACTGGACGCGAAAGCCGCGACCAGGAAGGAACAGGCCGACGCGAAGCTCAAGGGCACCCGCGACGAGGCGATCCGCGAGCGACAGGAGGCGCAGGAGGCCACTCAACAAGAGGTCAAAGAGGCGCGCATCAATGCCGAGCAGCGCAAACGGCAAGCAGCGCAATCGGCGCAGCAGCAGAGCGCGACGGCCAAGCAACGCGCCGACGAGACGGCCGCCAAGCGAAAGCAAGGAGTCGAGTCAGCCAAGCGCCAGGTGGAAAGCCGGACTCAGGCCGCCGAGAAAGCCGCAGCCAAGGTTTCCGCCGCCAAGGTCGACAAAGCCGAGGACAAACTGGGCGAGGCCGCGGGCAAGCGCGCCGAAGCGGACCGGGTGGCGGACTTGGCGGCAGCCGAGAAGCGGCAACGGCAAGAAGAGCGGGCGAAGGATTGAGCCGGCTCAGGTTTGCGGCGAGCCCTGATTGATCTTGTTCGCCGCGAACGTCGCGGCTTGGGCGGTCATTCCGGCGTCGATGTAGGACACGTGCGCCATGATGTTGCCGCCGCCGGAGCAGATCGGATCGTCGGGCGCGCACACGCTGGTGACCTTGGAGCCATAAGCCGGATTGATCGTCGGTAGCGGTTGGCCGCCCCAGAGCATGCTGGAGAACTGACTGGTGGGCTCCCCGAAAAGGGCGACGGCGGCGACGTGGTCGGCCACCGAGGCCGGCATCGAGTTCGTGGCCAAGTCGATCACTGTCGAACCCTGGGAATAGCCGCCGAGCACGATCCTCGAGTTCGGGCAGCTGGCCACGACGCCCTGGATGTGTGCGCTGGCGTCACTGGCGCCGGCGTTCGCGCTGTTGTGGTAGTCGTCGTTGGCCGGGTAATTGACCGCGTACACATCGACCGACTTGCCGCCGAGCTGCGAGGTGAGCGAGTCGACGAACGCCTGCCCGATGTTGCCCAGACCCGGCTCCTGATGGGTGCCCCGGGCGAAGACCACCGAGACGTCCGAGCAGGGGTCGGCCGCGGCGGTAGGGCTGGCGAGCGGCGCATTCAGCAGCGCCCAGGCCGTCACAACCGGGATACCAACAAAGCGAGCAAGTCCGCGTGCAATCATGGCCGAAATCCTGTCATATCGCCGCTCCCGCCGGCTCCCGCGGTTGGCGCTAGGGCGTCCCGACGCGTTCGGGCAACCGAATAACGTTGCGTCCAATGCTATTTGGTGGTGCGGATGCGGATTGGACCGGACCATTCACCGTCGGGGTCCACGGCGGCGCCGCGCTGCGTGAGCTCCACGTCACCCGATCTTGCGAGCTGTCGTGCGGCCGTCCGGGCGTCATCCATCAGCTCGCGCCAACCGTCGCCCCCCACCGCGCGTGCGGCGTCTGAGGGGCAGATACTGCTGCTCCGGCCTCGATGCTCGGCCAATGCGCGGATCGACGCCTCGAGCCGCTGCCCGATGGGCCCGTCGCCCAGGGCGATCTCGGCGTGGTCGGCTCCCCGGCCGCCACCGTTGAGCACGCGAACCAGTTCGGCATGCAATCGCTGACCCAGACACATCACCGGCCGCGCCACTGCGGTTTGCGCTTCTCGGCCCACGCCCGCAGCCCCTCGGCGACGTCTTCGGTCGCACCGGCGACCTTGCGCATGGTCTCGCCGAAACGCACGGATTCGATCCAGCCCATGTCGGCGGTCCGCCACGCCACCTCCTTGGTCGCCCGCTGGGCCAAGGGTGCGGCCTCGGTCAGCGTCCGGGCCCAGGCCTGGGCTTCGGCCTGTAGCTGGTCGGGCTCGACCAGCTTCCAGACCAGGCCGATCTCCTTGGCCCGCTCCGCGCTCATAGGTTTTCCGGTCAAGAGCAACTCCATGGCGTTGGCCCAGCCCACCCGATCGGGGAGGCGGATTGCTCCGACGATGGTGGGCACCCCGATCGACACCTCGGGAAAACAGAACGTGGCCTCGGTGCTGGCGATGACGAAGTCGCAGAACAACACCCCCGTCACCCCGTAGCCGATGCAGGGACCGTGCACCGCGGCGATGGTCGGCTTGAACAACTCCATGCCGGATTCGAACGAGTTGATGGTCGGCTTCTCCCAGAAGGTGCCGCCGAAGGTGCCGACCGAGCCTTCGCCGTCCTTGAGGTCACCGCCGGCGCAGAAGACGCTGCCATTGGCCGTCAGGATGCCCACCCACGCGTCCAGGTCGTCGCGGAAGCGATCCCAGGCGCCGTTGAGCTCCTGGCGAAGCGCGCCGTTGATGGCGTTGCGCGCCTCGGGGCGGTTCAGGGTGATGGTGGCAACGTGGTCTTGCTGCTCA
>DASTKA010000646.1:0-3490 GCA_035716165.1 Mycobacterium sp.
CTACCACGCCGACACGGTGGACAAGGACCTCGCCGCGGCGCGCGAACGGCTGACCGGTGAGTTCAAGGACGCCTACGGCGAGCTGACCCGCCAGGTCGTCGTGCCCGGCGCGAAGGAGAAGCACATCTCGTCGGTAGCGAAAGTCAATGCCGCAGCATCGGTTTCGGCGACCGAAAACCACGCCGTGGCCCTGGTGTATGTCGACCAGACGGTGACCATCGGTGCCGGCGCGCCCACCGACACCCAGCCCGTCGTGCGGATGACCCTGGACAAGGTCAACGGCCGCTGGCTGGTGTCGCGCTTCGATCCCGTGTGATCCGGGGAACCGCGATGCAAGTATCGGTACGGCGTTGCGCCCGTGTGCTGCCCGCGGGCGTTCTTGTGTTGGGGGCGGCCACGTTGGCGGCTCCCGGCGCGCAGGCCGACAACAAACGGCTCAACAGCGCGGTGGTCTCCGCCGTCTACACCCTGCAGCACCAGGCGGGCTGCACGAACGACGTCATCAGGAACAACGCGCTCACGCTGGCCGCCGAGTGGCACGCCGAAGACATGATGAACAACCGAAACATCAACGACGACACCGGCTCCGACGGTTCGACGCCACAAGACCGCGCCAACGCCGCCGGCTTCCGCGGCAGGGCCGCCGAGACGGTGGCGATCAACCCGGCGATCGCGATCAGCAGCCTGGAACTGGTCAACCAGTGGTATTACAACCCCGACGACATGGCGATCATCCGCGACTGCGCCAACACCACGATCGGTGTGTGGTCGGACAACAGCATCGACCGCAGCGTGGTGGTGGCGGTGTATGGCCAGCCGGACCCGCCTAAGCGCTAAAAGGCGGCGCGCAACGGCCTCAGTGACCGCGCAGTTGAGAGAGGACTTCCTCGCCATCCGAACTCGCACCGCGGTTGTACGGCAACTTGGAGAGCGCCGTCGCCATCGCGCAGGTGTTGGATAACGCGGCGTAGGTCAAGCCCCCACCGATCGCGGCGGCCACCCATTTGAGCCGGGGGAGCGCAACGCTGCCCAGCACGGAGGACAACACGACGGATCCGGCGACCAGACGCACCTGACGTTCGAGCTCCCAACGCTGGGTCCCACGGTCGACGACGAAGCCCTGCTCTTCCCAGTCGACGATTCCGTTCTCGAGGACGCGCCCGCCGGCCAAACCGGCTTCCCGTAAAAGGTTTTGGGCCTTGGTGGAGCGTTGTCCCGAACGGCACACCAGGACGATCTCCTGATGCTTGTTCAAGAGCTCGGCAACCTCGCGGGTGTGTTCGTCCAGCACGTCGAGGGGCACGTTGTGGGATCCGGGTATGTGCGACGTTTCGAACTCCGCGGGTGTCCGCACGTCGACAACGCGTGGAGCGGTGGAAGACTCGAGCTGCTCGCGCAGTTCGTCCGACGTGATGGCGTCGGCGGTCGGTGCACTCATGGTGATTCCTCCCATCGTGGGGCCTCTGTTGTCACTACCCGCTGGCGCGGTGCCGAGATGCCTTTCCAATCACCGTGAACCTGAGGTGATGTCCAGTTTTTCGGCGTTGTCGTAGTCGTCGTCGATGAGCACGACGCGGCGTTGCTGCCGATCAAGCAAAGCCGCGGCGATCGACGCCCGGTAGCCGCTGGCGCAGTGGATCCATAGCTCGCGGTCCGGGGAGAGGTCGCCGAGGCGGTCCGGTAGCTCGTGCAACGCGATGTTGACCGCATCGCGCACATGGCCGCTGTCGAATTCGTGGGGCTGACGAACGTCGACGACGGTGACCGCGCCGTCGCCGAGTACGCCCACCAGGTCCTTGAAGGACGCGACCCGGTAACTGCGCAGCGGTACTCCATCGGCCAGCGCGCGTATGTCACCGGTGGCGGCGCCGGTGATGTGATCGACGCCGATGCGGGCGAGTTCGCGCTGAGCGTCGGCGACCTGTTCTGTGTCCTCCCCGATCAACGTCAGCGGTGCGCCCCAGCTGTACAACCACCCGAGGTAGTTGACGAAGGATCCCGACAGCTCGAACCCGTGACTGCCGCGCAGGTGCCCCGCCGCGAACGCCGTTCGGTTCCGAAGGTCGACCACCCACTCGCCGGCGTCGATCCGGTGGCGAAGCTCCTGCGCGTCAACCGGTTTGGGCGAGGACAGGTCCGGCGCTTCGGGGCCGGCCCTGTTGATGACGCCCATGTGTGCGTAGTAGGCGGGAAACGCCGAAAGTCCGGCCAAAAGCTCGTCGACGTACTGCTGTTCGTCCTGGGTCAGCGCCGGGTTGTTGCGGCGTTGCTCGCCGATGGTGGAGGCGTCACCGTCGGGTGGTGCGGCCGAGCAGAAGCTGCCGAATCCGTGGGTGGGATAGATCGCGGTCTCCGCAGGCAGTTCATCAGAGAGACGCCGGACCGAATGGTATTGCAGCCGTGTCAGTTCCTCGGTGTGGTCGTCGCCGACGAGGTCCGTTCTGCCAGTGCTACCGAAGAGCAGCGATCCGCCCGTGAAGACGCCGACGGCTTCTCCGGAATCCTCGCGCAGCACATAGCTGACGTGATGGTGGGTGTGCCCGGGTGTGAGCAGCACTTCGAGATGGATTCCGCCCGTGTCGATCCGGTCGCCATCCTCGACCGCGCGCCGCTCGAAGTCGACGTCTTCGCCTGCGGGAACGACGTATTGGGCGCCGGTCGCCTCGGCCAGCGCCAGCCCCCCGGTCACATAGTCGTTGTGGATGTGCGTCTCCAGCACATGGGTGATGTGCAGGTCTCCCACCACATTCAGCACGCGGTCGATGTCGCGTTGCGGGTCGATGGCGACGGCGACCGTGCCGTCGCTGATGAGATAGCTGCGATCGCCCAAACCCGAGGTTTCGATAATCGAGACGTCCACCATCGTGTTCAAACCTGTCGATCGGTCGGCGCGGCGGTAGCTTGCGCTGTTCTTCGGCTTAGGGCAATCGGCATGCTTTCGATTACCCCGAGCGCTGTTGACTGCCATAAGTCGAGCAGGCGATGAGGGCGGGCGCAGCACGTGTGGAGGTACCGCTCACCGCATCAACGCGCCGGGTCAGCGCGGCGTAGCGTGCGGAAACGTAAGGGTTGCCGCGGCATCACAGAATTTCAACCACGGTGATTCTTGATTCGGCCCGCGCCGGTCACAAAGTCGCCCGTCGACCCGAAGGGGCGTCGCTATCCGCTGGTGAGCGATTCGTCGGCGAGCTCGCAGACGCACACGTGGACACCGTGCCGCCACGGCCCGAACTGGGTGCCGCGCCGGCGCAGCAGATGCTGCGCGTAGACCTTGTCGCGTTGGTCCCGCGAGAACGCGAAGTCCAGGTTGACGGGGAGTCCCGCCCAGTCGACCTGGTTACCGGTCAGTTCCTCTGCCGTGCTGCCGCCGTACCGCAGCCGGCATTGCAGCGGGCAATTGTTCTTGATGACCCGATCGGGTCCATCACACTCCCGAGCCACGATGACGTCACTCCTTCAGGTGCGCGACCTTATGAGTGCATCGTGCGGC
>DASTKA010000647.1:0-2723 GCA_035716165.1 Mycobacterium sp.
CGACGTCGGCATCTCGCACGGTAGTGGTGCCGTCCGGCGCGGTCACCTTGACGCAGTGGCGCGCCAGCCCGAGAGTCGCGTCCAATAATTCGCCGCGACCGGCGATCAACTCGACGCCCATGCTGAGCAACTCGGCAGTGATGTCGGCGGACTGGGCGGCGGCCAGCATCTTGACCCGCTGGTGGATTTCCGGCAATGAGATCTTGGCGTCGGCGATATCGATATCGAATTCCCGTGGCGCGCGGCGTAGTTCGGCGCGCAGCCCGGTGGACGCGATGAACGTCTTTGACGGCACGCAGTCGCACAGCACGGCCGCACCCCCGATACCGTCGGAGTCCACGACGGTAACCTGGGCCACCTCGGGACCGCGTGCGGCGGCGACTAGTGCCGCCTCGTACCCGGCCGGGCCGCCGCCCAGAATCACAATGCGGGTCACCACAGCTCAAACCTCAGCAACTCGCCGGACGACAGGTCATGAGAGACGCCATCCCTCACCGGCGCTGGTGTCTTCGTCGACGACGATGTGTATGGCGGCTTCCTCAGCCGAGGCAGCGCCGCCGTCAACGCCGACGTCGTGGGCAAGGTAATCCGTACCTGGATCCGTAGGGTCGACGCCGTAGGCGACGAGCCGACCTGCGCGCATGTCGCCGACCTGATCGTCGATTAGCTCGCCATCGCTGTCAGCGCTATCACCGATTCCATCGCCATCCCACTGATCAGTCACGTCGGGCACCTCACGGGCCAGCCGGCGCGCCAGACTTTCGTGGGTACGCGCTTCCCTCGTGGTGAGACCCCACGCACGCAGTTCACGCGGGCGTTCCGGTGGTGAGTAGCCTTCGTCGAGGTCGATGCCAGTCTGTTCTGAGTCCAGGCTTTCTTCTGGTTCGAGCAGATGGGCCTCCACATCATCGAATTCAGAAATCCCCATCAGCGCCGTCTCCATTCCGTATCTGCAAGGCCACACTCGCGCAGCGAAGTCTCCCGCCCGCTCGGTGGTTGTCTCAACCGAGCGCCTCAACGAGGTCGAGGCAGGCTCGTTCACAGCGACGGCATACGTCGGCACACACGCGGCAATGCTCGTGTTTCGCCGCATGCTTGTCGCACTCGTCTGCGCTTGTCTTACAGGCGATGGCGCACGTTTGGAGCACCGTCCTAGTCAAGTTGGCGTCGTAGTCCGTGTGCCGGGAGATGACGCGGCTGGTTGTCGCGCAGACATCTGAGCAGTCAAGGCAAGTGCGGATGCATTTGGTTAGGTAGTAGACGTCGTCTTCACTGAGGCAGGCGTCTGCACACGCTGTGCAGGCTTGGTCGCATTCAATACAGGCGTCGATACATGCGACCAGCTTGGTTCTGTCGATCCGGCCTAAATCTCGTGGATAGGTCTCCAGCATTCTCCTGGCGGCGCTCACTATGCCCTCCTTGTTCACGGCGATGGTTATCTCACACAACAGAACGCGGCTGCGCGGGTGTAGACGTAAAGAGCTTGGCGCGCAGAGGGGTGAACTGTCATCGCCCACCTCTGTCACTCACCCGGGTGATAGACGACGGAGGAATCGGCAAGACCAGTGGATCGGGTCGGAGTTGCCACAGCCTCCACGACCGGGCCGATCGCGGGGGTCGAGGACGAAGCGCAGCCGCCAGCCCACCACTACAGCAGTAGCCACAGCCCTGACGGACAACTTGATCTAGGGGGTGGCGCGGGCGCTCACCCGGATGAATTGCCTCGGCGGGTGATGACCACTCACCCCGCGACGATAGATGCTGGCACCGGAATGGCAAGTGGAGGTTCTCTGTGGAGGCGACGAAATACCGTACCTGCGGTCATGGTCATGGCTGCGTGAGGCGGGAATCGGCTATGGAAGGAACACGCCTGAACACAGGCGCACCGGCCCCTGCGGCAGGCCCGTGCCTGACTCGGGCAGGCCTCGGCCAGCCTCAACGCGTGCCAATACTTTTCGTGCTGGCAGGAACATAGCGTGAGTCGCGTGCGCGCGGAATCTACAAAGGTGCCAGACGACCTGTTGAGCGCTCAATTTGAAAGCGCGGTCATCCCGCTCCTTGAACCTCTCTATCGGCAAGCTCTTCGGATGACCTCCAATCGAGCGGATGCGGAGGATCTAGTGCAAGAAACAGTGCTCAACGCTTATGCCGGTCTCCGGGCATTCGAGCCAGGAACGAACCTCAGAGCATGGCTGCGGCGGATCATGACCAACACCTATATCAGCAGCTATCGCAGGCAAAAGCGCCGCCCCGCACAACATCTGACTGGTGATATCACCGATCGACAACTAGTGACCAGTGCCTCACGCATGCCTGGGGGCCTACGTTCGGCCGAAGACCAGGCGCTAGAAATGCTGCCAGACCCCGACCTCAAGGCGGCAATGATGGTATTGCCTGAGCAGTTTCGCATCGTCGTGTATTTTGCCGACATTGCGGGATACTCCTACAAGGAGATCGCCGCCATGACGGACACCCGGCAAGGAACCGTAGGTTCGAGGCTCAACCGCGGACGAAAACAATTGCGCGATTTGCTATTCGACTCGCCAATCGACCATGCGGGCAGGCCAATCGACAAGGCCCCGACCGAAGCAACTCAACAGCGTGCAATTGTCAACGGCGCCGGGCTCAGTCGCGGTCATCCGGCAGCCGATGGTCACTGACGGTCCTGGGGCAGCCGCGACGGTGAAAGAAAGGCCCATGCCGTGTGTCGGTACGTGCTGCCC
>DASTKA010000648.1:0-3031 GCA_035716165.1 Mycobacterium sp.
GGGATGCGCAGGACGAAGTTCTCGTCGACGACGATCGCCTGGCTGTAGCCGCCCTGGGTCGTCGTGCCGTCTTTGTCGGTCGCGTTGTAGGTGAAGGTCGTCCCCCGGCTGCAGTACTGCTCGAGGCCGGCCTTGCAACTGCTGCACTGGCCGCAGGAGTTCACCATGCAGCCCACCCCGACGTGGTCGCCCACCTTGTGCTTGGTGACCGCCGAGCCCACGGCGCTCACGACGCCGGCGATCTCGTGGCCCACGACCAGCGGGTAGTCCGGTGTGCCCCATTCGCCTCTGGCGGTGTGGATGTCGGAGTGGCAGATTCCCGCGAACTTGATGTCGATGGCCACGTCGTGCGGACCGGGGTCACGTCGCTCGATGGTGGTCTTGGTCAGCGGTGCCGTCGGCGAAGTGGCCGCGTACGCCGAAACTGTGCTCATGAAATCCCTCTTCGAGTCGATGCGTCATCAAAAAGTTTAGCTAAGGTAACGGTTCTTCCGCCAATCGAGCGGCGAACATCACCTTGTGAGATGTATGCCTGCCGGCCGGCCGTCGTCAGTTGATCGGGGCGTTCACCAGGCGCAGGTCGTCGACGATGCCGCGGGCCGCGATGAGGCCCTCGCCGGTTTGCCATATTTCGTCGTCGACGACGTAGACCCGGTTGTCATGATTGGCGGACAGCTTGCGCCACGGGTTGCTGTCCAGGATTGTGGCCGCCCGATCGGCGGCCGCCCGGGTCGCGCAGGACACGTACACCACGTCGGCGTCGGCGATCGAAAGGTCCGGATTCTTCGCCAGCTCCGCGTCGCTGGCGCCGATCTCGATGTAGGGCTTGTCGGTGAACCGCTGAGAGGCCGGCCGGTCCACCCCGACCGCGCCGAGCACGCTGGCCGGGAAGTTGTGGGCGCCGTACACCCGGATGGTGTCGGCCGTCAGCTGCACGATCGACGCCTGGTAGTGGGAGGCGTCATGCCGCGCGCCGATGTCGGTGGCCCGCTGGGAGAAGCCGCCGACCAACGCGTCCGCCGCGGCGCCGCGGCCGGTGGCGGCGCCGACCGCGCGCAGGTTGTCCTGCCAGGCCGCGCCGGGTGGGGCCGTGAATACCGTCGGAGCGATCGCGCTCAGCTGCGGATACAACGTGGGCGTCGTCCCCTGCGATCCCAGGATCAGATCGGGGTGGGCGGCCGCGATCGCCTTCACGTCCGGTTTCGAGCGGGTGCCGACGCCGGGCACGCCGTGCACCGCGCCGCCGAGGTAGGCCGGCTGACTCGAGGACCCGTCGGGCAATGCCGCGCCGACCACCCGCGACTGCAGACCCAGCGCACACAACGTGTCGAGCTGGTCGCCGGAGAGCACCACGATGCGCTGTGGATCGGCGGGCACCTGCACGACGGCCGGGTCGACGCCCGCGGCGTTGTGTACTTGCCGTTTCGGGGCACTCGGATCGGCTGCGGCGGCGTCCCGCGCGCACGAGTCGTCGGGGCGGCGGTCGTTCCCGAGCACGCCGGCGCCCGCGATTTGGGTGGTGGGGGTGACCAGGGATCGCGTCGGCGTCTGGCCCGCAGGGGCGTCGGATCCGCAGCCGCTGCACGCCACGACGACCGCCGCCGTCACCGCGGTCGCCGCGGCCAGCCCGGGGGGTCTGATGACGCCGAACAACACGCGTTTCTCCTATGTCAAGCCGCTGCCGGTTGGCAAGGCTGGATTCGGTTTTGATGGTCGGTGTGGAGGTGATGGAACACGACGCGGGCCAGGCGGCGTTTAAGGCAGCGCAGTGCCTCGGTGTTGGAATCGCCGGCATTGGTGCGTTTGCGGTAATAGGCGCGGCCGACGCCGTCGAGGCGGATCTGGGTGATGGCGATGCGATGCAGGGCGGCGTTGAGTTGGCGGTTGCCCGAGCGGGTCATCCGTACGCGCCCGGCAGTGTTGCCCGACCACACCGGTATTGGGGCCACGCCGGCATGACGAGCAAAAGCCGCCTCGTTTTTGAACCGGGTCACTCCGGCGGCTTCCCCCACGAGCTTGGCCGCGGTCAGTTCGCCGCAACCGGGAAGTGTCAGCAGCACTGGCGCGACCCGGCGGACACGCTCGCCGATTCGCTTGGCCAACACGTCGATAACCTCGGTCAGCCGGGTGATGTCGGCCAATTCGTCACGGGCTAACTCAGCAACCAGCCCACGCTGGGTCGCCAGCCATTGGCCCAACAGATTGCGGTGCTTGGCTCGATCCAGCGAGTGCGGCTTGGGGGCGCGTTCAGGATCAAGCTCGTGCACCCGCCACAACAAGCGATTGATCGTCGAAGTGCGTTGCCCGACAAGGTCTTCGCGGCGATCAACCAGTAGCTTCAGCTCGCGCGAAACCTCGTCGTGCGAGGCGACGGGAAGCTCTGGTTCGCGCAGAAATGCCCGCGCCACTGCCAAGGCATCGATGGGATCAGACTTGCCCCGAGTCCGCGCCGACGCGCGAGTCTGGGCCATCAACTTCGACGGGACCCGGACCACCTGTTGACCTGCCGTCAACAGGTCACGCTCCAACCGCGCCGACAAATGCCGGCAGTCCTCGATTGCCCACACCAGCTCGGCGCCAAAGCGCTCGCGCGCCCAGCGCAACACTTGGTGATGTCCCGAGCTGGTGGCCACCACGACCTTCTCGGCCAGCTTCTTGCCGACCGCATCGACCGCCACAAACGTGTGGGTGCGCTTGTGCACATCGGCTCCAACAACAACCATGGTGGTTGCCTCCTTCACTGTGAGGTGATGGTTGGGCCGGTCGGCGGACACTACTCAGTCGGGGCGAAGCCACGCTCCTATCAAGTCACGCCGGCCGGTCCTTCACACCCGATGCCGACAAAACGCATGAACGCCAACCCCAAGGCGGCACAGACGCTACGAGCCAGACACCAGGTGATCAGGATCCAACCACCGCAACATGCGGCAACCTCACCCTGACACTGACAAGACGCTACCGCGAGCGCGTGGATGCGCCGCGGTGACGTCGTGCGGGCCGGTCGATCAGGTGCGCACCGCGATCGTCGAGA
>DASTKA010000649.1:0-2827 GCA_035716165.1 Mycobacterium sp.
GCAGACCGAAGATTTCACCGTGGTGGGGGTCGGCGACATGAGCGGCGACGTCTTCGGCAACGGCATGCTGCTGAGCAAGCACATCAGGTTGCTCGCCGCCTTCGACCACCGGCACATCTTCTTGGACCCGAATCCCGATGCGGCGGGCTCCTGGGAGGAACGCCAGCGGATGTTCGATCTGCCGCGGTCCAGCTGGGAGGACTACGACACATCGTTGATCAGTGCGGGCGGCGGGGTGTACAGCCGTGAGCACAAATCGATTCCGGTCAGCCCCGAGGTTCGCGATGCGCTGAGCATCGAGGACGACGTCACCGAGATGACGCCACCCAATCTGATCAAGGCGATTCTGCAGGCACCGGTGGACCTGCTGTTCAACGGTGGCATCGGCACCTACCTCAAGGCGGAGTCCGAATCCGACGCCGACGTCGGCGACCGTGCCAACGACCCGGTGCGGGTCAACGGAAGCCAGGTGCGCGCCAAGGTGATTGGCGAAGGCGGCAATCTCGGGGTGACGGCGTTGGGCCGCGTGGAGTTCGATTTGGCCGGTGGCCGGATCAACACCGATGCCATGGACAACTCGGCCGGGGTTGACTGTTCGGACCACGAGGTCAACATCAAGATCCTGATCGACTCGCTGGTGATCGCCGGCAAGGTCAAGCCCGAAGAGCGCAAACCGCTGCTGGAGTCGATGACCGACGAGGTGGCGCGACTGGTGCTCACCGACAACGAGGACCAGAACGATTTGATCGGCACCAGCCGCGCGAACGCGCCGAGTCTGCTGCCCGTGCACGCCATGATGATTCAGTACCTGGTCGACCAGCGTGGCATCCACCGCGACCTGGAAGCGCTGCCCTCGGAGAAGGAGATCGGGCGGCGGGCCGAGGCCGGCATCGGGCTCACCTCACCGGAGATGTGCACCCTGATGGCGCACGTGAAGCTGGGTCTCAAGGAGGAGATGCTCGAGACCGAGCTGCCCGAGCAGGACGTGTTCGCGTCCCGGTTGCCGCTGTACTTCCCGGAACCGTTGCGGGAACGGTTCACTCCGGAGATCCGCACGCATCAGCTGCGCCGCGAGATCGTCACCACCATGCTGATCAACGACCTGGTGGATACCGCTGGGATCAGCTACGCCTTCCGGATCGTCGAAGACGTCGGCGTCGGTTCGGTCGACGCGGTGCGCACGTATGTCGCGACCGACGCCATCTTCGGGGTGGGGGAGATCTGGCGGCGCATTCGAGCGGCGAATCTTCCTGTCACACTGTCGGACCGGCTGACGCTGGACACCCGGCGGCTGATCGACCGCGCTGGACGGTGGCTGCTCAACTACCGCCCACAGCCGCTGGCGGTGGGCGCCGAGATCAACCGGTTCGCCGCCGAGGTCCAGGCGCTGACGCCGCGCATGTCGGAGTGGCTGCGCGGTGACGACAAGGCCATCGTCGAAAAGGAAGCCGCGGAGTTCGCCTCCCAGGGCGCACCCGAGGACCTGGCCTACATGGTGGCCGCCGGCCTGTACCGCTTCAGCCTGCTGGACATCATCGACATCGGCGACATCAACGACATCGACGCCGCCGAGGTCGCGGACACCTATTTCGCGCTCATGGACCGGCTCGGCACCGACGGGCTGCTGACGGCGGTATCCGAACTGCCCCGACGGGACCGCTGGCACTCGTTGGCGCGGTTGGCCATTCGCGACGACATCTATGCTTCGTTACGGTCGCTGTGCTTCGATGTGCTCGCCGTGGGGGAGCCGGACGAAAGTGGTGAAGAGAAGATCGCCGAGTGGGAACACCTGAGTGCCTCCAGGGTCGAGCGGGCCCGCCGAACACTCGTCGAGATCCAGGAAAGCGGAAACAAGGATCTCGCGACGCTGTCCGTCGCCGCGCGGCAAATCCGGCGCATGACCCGCACCAGCGGAAGAGGATCATCAAGTTGAGCGTCGGCTTCGTCGCGCCCGTGCCAGTGCGCTGGTCGGACATCGACATGTACCAGCACGTCAACCACGCCACCATGGTCACGATCCTCGAGGAGGCGCGGGTCCAGTTCCTGCGCGAAGCGTTCGAGGTCGACATCCTGACCATCGGGTTGCTCATCGCCGAAGTGAAGGTGACCTACAAAGGCCAGCTGCGGCTGATCGATTCGCCGCTACAGGTGACGATGTGGACCAAGCGGCTGCGGGCGGTCGACTTCACCCTGGGCTACGAAGTGCGCTCGGTCACCGCGGATCCGGAGTCCAAGCCCGCCGTCATCGCGGAGTCACAACTGGCCGCCGTCCATATCGAGGAGGAGCGCCTGGTGCGACTCTCGCCACAACATCGGGAGTACCTACAGCGGTGGATCAGGTAGCCGACCGCGGATTATGGCTGGGCGCCGACGCCAGGGCCGCGCACCGCACGGATTTGGCCGCGTTCGTCGATCGCGCGCTGCGACTCGATGATGCCGCGATCATCCGATTGCGGACCCGCTCGCCGGGGCTGCTGACTGCTTGGGTCGCAACGGGTTTCGATGTGCTTGCCAGCAGGGTGGTGGTCGGCGAAGTACGTCCCGGCGATTTGTCCGTCGGCGCTGACGCGCTGGCGCGCGGACTGTCGGCGATGGACGCCTCGGGTTACGTCGATCCCGGCTTCGCGATGGATTCGGCGTGGCGGGGTGCCCTGCCCCCGGAATCCGGCTTCACCCACCTCGAGGACGTACCGGCCCGGGTGATGCTCGACCTCGCGCAGCGCGGTGCGCAACTTGCCAAGGAGCACAGCAGTTCTCATGGCCCGCCGGTTTCACTGCTCGACCAGGAGGTCATTCAGGTCAGCTCGGCCGACGTACAGGTCGGGCT
>DASTKA010000650.1:0-4000 GCA_035716165.1 Mycobacterium sp.
CTGACCAGCAGCATGTTGCGCAGGTCGATGGCCAGGTTCCAGGCCGGGTTGTACCGGCGCTGCCCCTCGACGTGGAGGTTCTTGAACCGCTCACGCAGCTTGTCGAGCCGCGCCAACGCCTCCGAGATTTCGTCGGCCTTACGGATGATGCCGACGAGATCGTTCATCGACTGCTGCAACTCCAGCTGCAGGGTGTATGGGTTCTCCCCGGCGGCGCCGTCGGCCGGCGCCTCGAAGGGGGACAGCGCCCGCTTGGCCGCCGCGTCCACGGCGCCCTCGGCGATCGTCGGGCGGCTGCTCAGGGCCCGCACGTAGTCGGCGGCGCCCAGGCCGGCGCGCCGCCCGAACACCAGCAGGTCCGACAGCGAGTTGCCGCCCAGCCGGTTCGAGCCGTGCATGCCGCCCGAGCATTCGCCGGCGGCGAAGAGCCCGGGGACCGTGGCCGCGCCGGTGTCGGCGTCCACCTCGACGCCGCCCATCACGTAGTGGCAGGTCGGCCCGACTTCCATCGGCTCCTTGGTGATGTCGACCCCGGCCAGCTCCTTGAACTGGTGGTACATCGACGGCAGCCGGCGGTTGATCTCCGCGGGCGTCAGCCGCGAGGCGATATCCAGGAAGACGCCGCCGTGTGGGCTGCCCCGCCCGGCCTTGACCTCAGAGTTGATCGCCCGCGCGACCTCGTCGCGGGGCAGCAGGTCCGGAGTGCGGCGGGCCGAGTCGTTGTCCTTGAGCCACTGGTCGGCCTCTTGCTCGGTTTCGGCGTACTGCCCCTTGAACACCGACGGTATGTAGTCGAACATGAACCGCTTGTCGTCGGAGTTCTTCAGCACCCCGCCGTCACCGCGAACGCCCTCGGTGACCAGGATCCCCTTCACACTCGGCGGCCACACCATGCCCGTCGGGTGGAACTGGACGAACTCCATATTGATCAGCGACGCGCCCGCCCGCAGGGCCAGCGCGTGGCCGTCGCCGGTGTACTCCCACGAGTTCGAGGTGACCTTGAACGACTTGCCGATCCCGCCGGTGGCCAGCACCACCGCGGGCGCCTCGAACAAGACGAAGTTGCCGCTTTCGCGGATGTACCCGAATGCCCCGGCGATCGCGTCGCCGTCCTTGATCAGCTCGGTGATCGTGGTTTCGGCGAACACCCTGATCCGGGCTTCGTAGTCGCCGAGCTCGGCGTAGTCCTCCTGCTGCAGTGAGACGATCTTCTGCTGCATGGTGCGGATCAGTTCCAGGCCGGTGCGGTCACCCACGTGTGCCAGCCGCGGGTAGGTGTGCCCGCCGAAGTTGCGCTGGCTGATCTTGCCGTCCTTGAGGCGATCGAACAGCGCGCCATAGGTTTCCAGCTCCCAGACGCGGTCTGGGGCTTCCTTGGCGTGCAGTTCGGCCATGCGCCAGTTGTTCAGGAATTTCCCGCCGCGCATCGTGTCGCAGAAGTGGGTCTTCCAGTTGTCCTTCGGGTTGGTGTTACCCATGGCCGCTGCGCAGCCGCCCTCGGCCATCACCGTGTGGGCCTTGCCGAACAGGGACTTGCACACCACCGCGACCCGCAAACCCCGTTCGCGCGCTTCGATAACCGCACGCAGTCCGGCGCCCCCGGCACCGATCACGACCACGTCGTAGGTGTGCCGTTCGATTTCGACCATCAAACCCTCGCTAGCTAAATCTGAATCTATTTCGAAATGGCTTGTCAGCCAACAAATCTGAGGTCAGAAATGGTGCCGCTGGCCACCAGTGCGATGTAGAAATCGGTGAGCATCAGGGTGCCCAGGGTTATCCACGCGTACTGCTTGTGCCGGGTGTTGATTTTGCTGACCTGGGTCCAGATCCAATACCGCACAGGGTGTTTGGAGAAGTGCTTGAGCCGCCCGCCGGTGATGTGTCGGCAGGAATGGCAGGACAGCGTGTAAACCCAGAGCATGATGACGTTGCCGACCATGATCACGTTGCCCAGGCCGAACCCGAATCCACCAGGTCCGTGATCGGAATGGAATGCCACGATCGCGTCGTAGGTGTTGATCACCGAGATGATGCCGGCGGCATAGAAGAAATACCGGTGGGAGTTCTGAATGATCAGCGGGAGTTTGGTCTCGCCGCTGTAGTGCGCGCGGGGCTCGGCCACCGCGCACGCCGTGGGCGACTGCCACACCGTGCGGTAATAGGCGCCGCGGTAGTAGTAGCAGGTCAGCCGGAACAGCAGCAGGAACGGCAGCGTCAGCGCCGCGAACGGCAGCCACCAGACGTTCGGCAGGATTTGCGGCCAGAAGTCGCTGGCGCCGCCGCAAGCGTTGCTGAGACATGGTGAGTAGAACGGCGTCAGGTAATGGTATTGCGGGACGAAGAAGTCACCCCGCTGGAACGCCCGCGCCGTCGCATAAATAATGAATGCGGCGAAGCCGAGATCGATTCGCAGCGGCGACATCCACCACCGGTCGGTGCGGAGGGTCCGTTGCGGGATACGGGCGCGCGTGGGTGAAAAGACACCGGACGCAGGACGGTTCGCCGTAGGTGCGCTCATTTAGTGTGTTCCTCTTCGAACGGGCTGTAGGTCGAAGGGTACACAGAGGAAAGCCCCCCTTTTCTGGGGGGCTTGGTTGTTCAGGTCCTGTTGTGACCGCCGACACCCTCGTCGTCGACATCGCGCCAGAATTCGCTGTCGTACTGGGTATCTGGAATGACGATCTTCTCGCCGGACTGCTGCACGGTGGCGCCCGCCAGGTCCAATTCGGACACGTCGGTGTCGAGCAGGTCGACGTCGGACAGGATGCGGTCGGCGTCGATGACGATGCGCCGCATGGCCGGGCTGTCACCGTATCGGGCGCGCAGGGAGCTCACGCAGCGCCGCAGACCGCCGATGAGGTCGTGCAGTTCGGCGAATTCGGTCGCGCCAGTCGTGCTCGTCAACGGATCTCCTCGGCAGTGTTTCGGATCACAGTACGCCTTCGATACTATCCACGGCGCACGCCGGACGTCAGTCCGGTGAGCCCGGATGCCGAGGGAGCAAACACCGATGACGGGACAAACCACGCCGGCCGACCGGGCCGCCACGCTGCTGGAACTGCACCGGCCGGGCAACCCGGTCATCCTGCCGACCGTGTGGGATGCCTGGTCGGCGCGGCTGGCCACCGGCGCCGGATTCGCCGCGCTGACCGTGGGCAGCCATCCGATGGCGGATTCGATCGGCAAACCCGACAACGAGGGCATGTCGTTCGACGACGTCCTCGCCCGGGTCGCGCAGATCACCGCCGCGGTCGACGTCCCGGTGTCGGTGGACATCGAATCCGGCTACGGACAGCCGGCGGCCCGGTTGATCGAGGGCCTGCTGAGCGTCGGAGCCGTCGGGCTGAACATCGAGGACACCGTGCACTCGGAAGGCAAGCGTCTGCGGTCCGCCGAAGAACACGCCGAGTTGGTCTCAGCGCTGAGGTCGGCAGCCGACGCGGCCGGCGTGCACGTCGTCATCAATGCCCGGACCGATCTGTTCCTGCGCCAGGACGGTGAGGCCTCCGATCGCGTCGAGCGCGCGGTGGCGCGCCTGAACCAGGCCGCCGCAGCGGGCGCCGATGTCCTGTATCCGGTGGGCCGCCACGATCCCGACACGTTGCGGCGCCTGACCGCCGAGTTGGAGCGTCCGGTCAACGCGATCGCCCTGCCCGACCAGGACGACCCGGCGTCCTTCGGTCCGCTGGGCGTCGCGCGCGTCAGTTTCGGACCGTTCCTGCAGGCCGCGTTGGCGAGCCGGGCCGCGGAGTTGCTGGCCCGCTGGGGCTGACGCGAAATCGGCGGAGCCGTTGCTCACGACGCTTTCCCTTCTAATCCCTTGAGCTTCATTGTGAGATTCCTGTGACCGGCGCCTCGGCGACCGGCTACTGGTTGAAGCCTGAGTCGACCATGCTGAAGTTCCACCTCGCCGTTCGCCGGTGGCCAAAGATCAATCACTAGCCCTTCCTGTGAGTTGTGAGATCCTCGTCATAGGACCGTCACATTGCGCGAAAAG
>DASTKA010000651.1:0-4986 GCA_035716165.1 Mycobacterium sp.
CCGACCGCGTCGTAGAAGGACTCTGCTACCTGATCCATCGCCGTCCATTGTGGTGCATCACCGCGGTGCGAAGCGGAGGCGGCCCGATCCCGTGCTCGCTGTTCATCGGATCGACACGGCGTTCACCTGCAATAGGGGTGCGATTGGCGGCGAATCATGGTGGACTGTTCGCGGAGGATCTATGGCGCAGGGCAAAAGACGCCGCAGGCACCGCAGTCAGGTAGTCGTCGCGGCAGGCTCAACCGGGCCCACAACCGCTTCGTCGCTGCATAGTGTTGAGATCCATCCCGCCCGCTCCGACAGCACGTCCATCTGGAGTCGCCGGCGGGTGCTGCTGCTCAACTCCACCTACGAGCCGCTGACCGCGCTGCCGATGCGCCGCGCGATCGTCATGGTGATCTGCGGAAAGGCCGACGTGGTCCACCACGATCCGGCCGGCCCGGTCATCCACTCGGCGAGCAGCTCGATCGTGGTGCCCTCGGTGATCCAGCTGCGGTCCTACGTCCGCGTTCCCTATCGGGCGCGGGTGCCGATGACCCGCGCCGCGCTGATGCACCGCGACAGATTTTGCTGCGCCTATTGCGGGGCGAAGGCGGACACCGTCGACCACGTGCTGCCACGCAGCCGCGGCGGCGACCATTCCTGGGAGAACTGCGTCGCGTGCTGCTCGACCTGCAACCACCGCAAGGGCGACAAGCTGCTCAGCGAGCTCGGCTGGGCGCTGCGCCGGCCGCCGCTGCCGCCGACGGGGCAGCATTGGCGGCTGCTGTCGACGGTCAAGGAGCTGGATCCGGCCTGGGCCCGATACCTCGGTGAAGGCGCGGCCTGACCACCAATCCGGTGTCCGGTCGCGCCGGCAGATCCCTTCGTGGGATACGGTTTGCGTCGTGAGTCCTATGCATGTCCATCTGCTCATCGTCGGGATACCTCTGTTGCTGGTGATCGCGCTGTCGGTGCTGATCTGGTCCCACAAGGGACCGCACCCAGCGGCGTACAAGCTGGGCGAGAAGTGGACGCACCCGCCGATCCTGTGGGCCGCCACCGGCGAAGACGTCGGCCACGCTCACGACGGCCACGGCGGGCACGGTACGTCGGAATTCTCAGTCGGAGGTGGCGCCAGTGGCACGTGGTGAGCTAGCGACCAGGGAACCCACCGAGCTGCCCCGCGGCTCGGTGATCACCACGAGCGGACGGATTTCCGGCGTCACCGAGCCCGGTGAACTGTCGGTGCAATTCCCGTTCTCGACCAAAGACCTGGTCGCCGTGGACGATGCGCTGAAGTTCGGCTCTCGGGCGTCCAAGACGCGCTTCGCGATCTATCTGGGCGACCTGGGCAGCGACACCGCCGCGCGGGCTCGCGAGATCCTGGCCGACGTGCCGACGTCGGACAACGCTGTGCTGCTGGCCGTCTCACCCGACCAGAAGGTCATCGAGGTGGTCTATGGCACGCAGGTCCGCGGCCGCGGCGCCGAGTCGGCCGCGCCACTGGGCGTCGCCGCCGCGTCCTCGGCGTTCGAGCGGGGCGACCTGGTCGACGGCCTGGTCAGCGCGATCCGCGTGCTCAGCGCCGGGATTTCGCCGGCCTAAGTCTCCGGCCGGACCTCAGGTCTCGTCGGCGTCGAATCGGCGCGCCCGCAACGAACGCTTCACCCCGGCCTGGCCCTCCAGCACGAGGCGTCGCAACGCGGCCGGAACCTGCGGGTCGGACAAGAACTTGTCCGCGGCGGCGACGCCGTCGTCGCTGATGTCCCAGTGCGGGTACAGGCCGATCACCATCGTCTGGGCCACTTCGCTGGACCGGCGCGCCCAGACTCCGGAGATCGCCCCGAAATAGCGCGCGGTAAACGGCTTGAGCAACTCGGCCTGCCCCGGCGGGGCGATGCCCGCGATGATCGAGCGGGCGGTGATGTTGGCCAGGGTGTCGTCTTCGACGACCATCGTCCAGGCTGCGTCCTTGACCTGTAGTTGTGGTCGAGCCGTCGCGGCCTGGGCGCCGTGCCGCTTGCCGGCCGCGGTCGGGTCTCGGCCGATCTCGGCATCGATGAACGGCGTCGCGGGGCCGTCGGCGTCGATTTTGCCGGCGGTGGCCAGCGCCGTCACGATCCGCCACCGCAGGTCCGTGTCGATCTCGAGGCCGGCCAAGCCCAAGTCGGCGGGGTCGCGGTCGAGCAGATCCGCCAGCGTCGCAACGTGACTCGCCGACAGCACCGACGAGCACAGCGTGTTGACGAAGGCGAGTTGGTGATCCGACCCGGGCTGTGCGGCGCGCGCCAACTCCAGCAGCCGGTCGGCGAACTGCGGCCAGCCCTGCTCGCGCGCCCAGCCCTGCTCGGCGTAGGACGTCAGCGCCGTCTGGGCCTGCAGCAACAGCCGCTGTGCCACCCCGACTTCGGATTCGGCGTGCACGCCGCCGGTGACCAGGGCCACGAAGTCGCGGGCCCGCAGTTCGGCCTCGCGCGTCATCTCCCAGGCGGCCGACCAGACCAGCGACCGCGGCAGCGGTTCGGCGATGTCGGCGATGCGTTCGAGCGCGGTGCGCAGCGACTCGGCGTCCAGGCGCAACGAGCAATACGTCAGGTCGTCGTCATTGACCAGCACCAGCTGGCCGCGCGAAACGCCAACCAGCGCAGGGACTTCCGTGACGGGACCCTCGACGTCGAGTTCCTCGCGGTGTACCCGCACCAGTTTCCCGGTTCCGTCGTCGTCGTAGATCCCGACCGCCAGCCGGTGCACACGGGTCTCGCCGGCGCCCGGGACGGCGCCGCTCTGGGTCACCGCGAACCGGGTGAACTTGCCCTCGGGGCCCGGGCCGTCGACGTCGAACTCCGGCCGCAGCGTGTTCAGCCCGGTCGTTTTCAGCCACTGCTGACCCCAGTCGGACAGGTCACGGCCCGAGGCCTTTTCCAGCGCGGCGACCAGATCGTCGAACGTGGCGTTGCCGAAGGCGTGGGCGCGGAAGTAATCGCGCAGCCCGGCCAGGAAGTGCTCGAGCCCGACGTAGGCGACCAGCTGCTTGAGCACCGAAGCGCCCTTGGCATAGGTGATGCCGTCGAAGTTCACCTCGACGGCGGCCAGGTCGGGGATGTCGGCGGCGATCGGGTGCGTCGAGGGCAACTGATCCTGGCGGTAGGCCCACGACTTCTCGACCGTTGCGAACGTCGTCCACGCCTCGGTGAATTCGGTTGCCTCGCTTTGGCACAGCACCGATGCGAAGGTCGCGAACGACTCGTTCAGCCACAGGTCGTCCCACCAGGCCATGGTGACCAGGTCCCCGAACCACATGTGCGCCATCTCATGCAGCACGGTCTCGGCGCGCCGCTCATAGGAAGCCCGGGTGACCTTGCTGCGGAAGACATAGTCCTCCAGGAACGTGACCGCGCCCGCGTTCTCCATCGCGCCGGCGTTGAATTCGGGAACGAACAGCTGATCGTATTTCCCGAACGCGTAGGGCAGCCCAAAGTTCTTGTGGTAGAAGCCAAATCCCTGCTTGGTCTGGGTGAACAGCCGCTCGGCGTCCATGTACTGGGCCAACGAGGATCGGCAGTAGATGCCGAGCGGGATTTCGCCGTGCTCGTCGGTGTAAGCGTCGTTCCACTCGGCGTACGGGCCGGCGATCAAGGCGACCAGATAGGTGCTCATCCGCGGCGTCGTGGCAAAGGTGTGCAGGCCGTCGTTCCCCGACACCGTCGCGCCATTGGAGATCACCTTCCAATGCGAGGGCGCGATCACCCGCACGTCGAAGGTGGCCTTCATATCGGGCTGGTCGAAGCACGCGAACATGCGCTTGGCGTCAGCGGTTTCGAACTGCGAGTACAGGTAGGTCTCGTTGTCGACTGGGTCGACGAACCGATGCAGTCCCTCGCCGGTGTTGGAGTAGCGGCAGTCGGCGTCCACCACGACGACGTTGCGGTCGGCCAGCCCGCGCAGGGGGATCCCGGTCGACTCGTCGTACGCCGAGACGTCCAAATCGCGCCCGTTGAGCGTGGCGCTGCGGATGGTGTCGGCGGCGATGTCGATGACCGAGTCGGCGCCCGCGAGCGCGTCGAACACCACCGTGGTGACCGACCGGAAGGTCCGTTCACCGGGAGGGCCGCCGGGACCGGAGCCGTCGGTGAGATCGAGGTCGATCTTGTAGCTGGCGACGGTGATCAGCGAGGCGCGCTCGACAGCCTGTTCGCGGGTGAGATTGGGAAGTGCCACGTGTCCAACTTACGGGTCGGGCAAACCGGGAACATGACGCAGAGGCCTACGGTTGTGCAGATCAGACTTTCAACCAACGAGAGGATTCGCCATGCCCGACGCCGCCGCGAAGAACAAAGCCGATTTCTGGTTCGATCCGCTGTGTCCGTGGGCCTGGATCACCTCGCGCTGGATCCTCGAGGTGGAAAAGGTTCGCGACATCGAGGTCAACTTCCACGTGATGAGCCTGGCGGTGCTCAACGAGAACCGCGAGGGACTGCCTGACGAATACCGCGAACGGCTGTCGAAGGCCTTCGGGCCGGTGCGGGTGGCGATCGCCGCCGAGCAGGCCCACGGCGCCGAGGTGCTCGCGCCGCTGTACACCGCGATGGGCACCCGCATCCACAACGAGGGCAACAAAGATCTGGATGACGTGATCAAGCTGGCGCTCGACGACGTCGGCCTGCCGGCCGAGCTGGCGGAGGCCGCGAACAGCGAGGAGTACGACGAGGCGCTGCGCAAGAGCCACCACGCCGGCATGGACGCGGTGGGCGACGACGTCGGCACACCCACGATCCACGTCAACGATGTGGCGTTCTTCGGGCCGGTGCTCTCCAAGATCCCGCGCGGTGAGGAAGCGGGCAAGCTGTGGGACGCCTCGGTGGCCTTCGCGTCCTACCCGCACTTCTACGAGCTCAAGCGCAGCCGCACCGAGAAGCCCGAATTCGACTAGACCGGCAGGCCGGCGATCCGGCTGCCATCGCCGACCAGGCGGGCTGTGTAAGGATTGCGGACATGCGCGTCTAC
>DASTKA010000652.1:0-8864 GCA_035716165.1 Mycobacterium sp.
CCATGGGCTGCAGGTCCGTCGGGAATCCGGGGAACGGCAGGGTCGCCACGTTGACGGCCTTCGGGCGTTCGTACTGCGCCACCCGGAAGCTGTCGTCGGTTTGGGTGACGGTGGCGCCGGCGTCGTGCAGCTTGTGCAGCACCACCTGCAGGTGCGCCGGGTCGATGCCCGTCACCGTGATGTCGCCGCGGGTTATCGCGGCGGCGATCCCCCACGTGGCGGCGACGATGCGATCCCCGATGACGCGATGCTCGGTCGGGTGCAGCCGCGGGACGCCGGTGATGGTCATCGTCGCCGAACCCGCGCCTTCGACCTGCGCGCCCATCTGGTTCAGCATCGTGCACAGATCCACGACGTCGGGCTCACGCGCCGCGTTATGGATGGTCGTGACGCCCTCGGCCACGACCGCGGCCATCAGGATGTTCTCGGTGGCTCCCACGGACGGGAATTCCAGCTGAATCTCCGCGCCGCGCAACGTATCGGCCTGTGCCACCACGCATCCGTGCTCGATGTTGCATTGGGCACCCAGCTGTCGCAGTCCGGCCTGATGCATGTCGAGTGGACGCGATCCGATCGCGTCGCCACCCGGCAGCGCGACCCGGGCGCGCTTGCACCGGCCGACCAGCGGCCCCAGCACGCACACCGACGCCCTGAACTGTCGTACCGCGGCGAAGTCGGCATCGTATTTCGGCTCATCCGGAGAGGTGATTCGGGCGACGTCGCCGTCCAGTTCGACGGTTGCACCTAGGCCGCGCAGCACCTCCGCCATCAGCGGCACATCCAGAATGTCGGGGCAGTTGGTGATTGTGCTGGTGCCTTCGGCCAGCAGCGTCGCGGCCATCAGCTTGAGCACGCTGTTTTTTGCGCCCCCCACTGCGACTTCGCCTGCCAACCGGTTGCCGCCGGTCACCACGAATCGCTCAGCCACCCGCGTCAGTCTAGTGAAGCGGTATCGGCTTGTCAGTCGGCCAAGCCACACGCGAGTACGGTTTGCTCATGGCGGTACACCTGACTCGTATCTACACGCGGACCGGCGACGACGGCACCACGGGATTGAGCGACTTTTCGCGGGTCTCCAAGAACGATCCTCGGCTGGTGGCTTATGCCGATTGCGACGAAGCCAACTCGGCGATCGGAGTCGCCGTCGCCGTGGGCCGCCCCGACGAGAAGCTCACGGGCGTGTTGCGGCAGATCCAGAACGATTTGTTCGATGCCGGGGCGGATCTGTCCACCCCTGTCGTCGAAACCCCCGAATATCCTCCGCTACGAGTCACTCAGCCCTACATCGATCGGCTCGAAAAGTGGTGCGACGCCTATAATCAGCCCTTGCCGAAGCTGAATTCCTTTGTGCTGCCCGGGGGTTCGCCGTTGTCGGCATTGCTGCACGTGGCCCGCACCGTGGTGCGCCGCGCCGAACGGTCGGCGTGGGCGGCGATCGATGCCGCGCCGGGACAGGTCAACGTCCTGCCCGCGAAGTACCTGAACCGCCTGTCGGATCTGCTCTTCATCCTGTCGCGCGTGGCCAACCCCGACGGCGATGTGCTCTGGAAGCCGGGCGGCCAGAACCCCGGCGAGAGTTAGCGGGCGTCCGTTCGCCGCACGCTGACGCGGCCTACAGGCTGCGCCGGCGGGACCGGGGTGACGGACGCGACTCCAGCCAGGACAAGAACGCGGTCAACGCGCCCCTGTCGAAGGCGATCTCGTAGCCAGACCTGCGGTCCTGGGTGGTATCACGTAGCTCGATAACGACGATCTCGTCGGTCATGATGTCGAACTCATCGCCGCGCGGCGCCCGCCTGGACACGACCTCCACGCCTCGCCGGCTCAGCCGCCGGTCCGGCCACAATCGCAGGCTGGACAGGCGGTAGAACGCGGCTTCACCGCCGCGGTAACGGATCACGCCGTGCCGCCAGCCGTGACCTCCGACCGCGGGAACGTCCCGCATGATTCCCGCCGTGCCGCCTTGGCGCAGCTTCCACAACCGATAGCTCAGCGCGACGACGGCGCCCGCCAGCACGACGACGAGCACGACCATGCCAACCATGGGCGCGCTCATCGGCGGTTAGTCGATCGCGCCGACGGCGCGCAACCTGGCGCGCCCCCTGGCGGCGATACGCGGATCGTCCGACTCAGAAGCCTCTCTGGCGGCGCTCTCGTCGATCTCCGACTCGAACTCGGCGGATTCGGCCAATACGGTCACCGACTCCTCGGTGACAGACAGGAACCCACCGTCGACCGCGATCCGCAGATCGTCTTCGCCATCGCGTTCGACGCGCACCATTGCGTCGTCGACCAACTGCGCCACCAGCGGGATGTGCCGCGGCAGGATGCCGATCTCACCGACGGTGGTGCGGGTGAACAAAAACGTTGCCTCACCCGACCAGATCTTTCGGTCGACGGCGACTATCTCGACGTTCAAATCCGCCATGCCACAGAGCCTTTCAGAGCCTTTTCGCTCATGCCTCAGGATTCAAGTTTGGCGCCATAGCTTTCGGCTTTCTTCGCCAAGTCGTCGAGGCCACCGATCAAGAAGAACGCCTGCTCGGGAATGTGGTCGAAGTCGCCCTTGGACAGACGGTCGAACGCCTCGATGGTCTCCTTCAGCGGCACTGTCGAGCCCGGCTGGCCGGTGAACTGCTCGGCCGCCATCATGTTCTGCGACAGGAATCGCTCGATGCGCCGCGCGCGCTGCACGAGCTGCTTGTCCTCTTCGGACAGCTCGTCGATACCAAGGATCGCGATGATGTCCTGCAGGTCCTTGTACCGCTGCAGGATTCGGATGACTTCCTGCGCAACGCGGTAGTGCTCGTCGCCGACCACACTGGGGTCCAGGATGGTCGAGCTCGACGCCAGCGGGTCCACCGCGGGGAAGATGCCCTTGGAGAACACGTTTCGGGAGAGTTCGGTGGTGGCGTCCAGGTGAGCGAACGTCGTCGCCGGCGCCGGGTCGGTGTAGTCGTCGGCGGGCACGTAAACGGCCTGCATCGACGTGATCGACTTGCCTCGCGTCGAGGTGATGCGCTCCTGCAACTCGCCCATCTCGTCGGCCAGCGTCGGCTGATAACCCACCGCGGACGGCATACGACCGAGCAGGGTCGACACCTCCGAACCGGCCTGGGTGAATCGGAAGATGTTGTCGATGAACAGCAGCACGTCCTGGCCGGCCTCGTCGCGGAACCACTCGGCCATGGTCAGCGCGGACAACGCCACCCGCATACGGGTGCCGGGCGGCTCGTCCATCTGACCAAACACCAGGGCGGTGTCCTTGAGGACGTCGGCTTCCTTCAGCTCGACCCACAGGTCGTTGCCCTCACGGGTGCGCTCCCCCACGCCGGCGAAAACCGAAGTGCCTCCGAAATTCCGGGCGATGCGGTTGATCATCTCCTGGATCAGCACCGTCTTGCCGACGCCGGCACCGCCGAACAGCGCGATCTTGCCGCCACGCACGTACGGAGTGAGCAGGTCGACGACCTTCAGACCCGTCTCGAGCATCTCGGTGCGGGGCTCAAGCTCCTCGAACGCCGGCGGCTTGCGGTGGATTGACCAGTGGTCGAACTCCTCGCCGTACCCGGGCTTGTCCAGGCAGTCGCCCAGCGCGTTGAAGACGTGACCCTTGACGCCCTCCCCGACCGGCACCGAGATCGACTTGCCGGAGTCGGTGACCTCAACGCCGCGCACCAAGCCGTCGGTGGGCTGCAGCGAGATGGCCCGAACGAGGTTGTCGCCCAAGTGCTGCGCGACCTCGAGTGTCAGGGTCTTCTTGAGCTCCTCGAAGGTGATCTCCGCGTTGAGCGCGCTGAACAGCTCGGGTACCGAGCCGCGCGGGAACTCGACGTCGACGACGGGGCCCGTCACCCGCACGATGCGGCCGCTGGCGTCGCCGTTGGTCGATTTCGTGTCGGTCTTCTTGTCGGTCTTCTCGGTGCTTTCAGTAGTAGCAGCCATATTTATCTTCTTCCTCGTGTGCTACTTAGCGTCGGCGAGCGCGTTTGCGCCGCCGACGATTTCGCTGATCTCCTGGGTGATCTGAGCCTGGCGCTCCCGGTTCGCCATCAACGTCAGCTCTTTGATCAGGTCGTCCGCGTTGTCGGTCGCCGACTTCATTGCTCGTTGACGCGACGCGAGCTCCGATGCAGCCGACTCGAGCAGAGCCGCGTACACGCGGGTCGTGATGTACCGCGGCAGCAACGCATCGAAAAGTTCTGTCGCACCGGGCTCGAACGAGTACAGCGTGTGGAGGTCGTCGGTGTCTTCGACGTATTCCACGACCAGTGGGGCAATGCGGTGGGCCGCCGCCGCCTGCGACATCATCGACTTGAACTCCGAGTAGACGATGTGCAGTTCGTCGACGCCCTGGTCGTCCTCCAACTTCTGATCGTCGTCGTCATCGCCGAGCCCGGCCATGAAACTCTCGACCAAAGTTGATGCGATCTCCTGGGCGTTTTCAACCTGGGGCTGTTCGGAGAAGCCGGTCCAGGATTCACTGATGTCCCAGTTACGGAACTTGAAGTAGTTCTGCGCCTTTCGGCCCACGGTGTAAATGACCGGCGTCTTACCTTCCTCCCTCAATAAGGAGAACAGCTCCTCGGCGCGACGGAAGATGCTGGAGTTGTACGCACCGCACAAACCGCGGTCGGAAGAGACCACCAGGACACCCGACCGCTTAGGTTCTTCACGCTCAACCAGCAACGGGTGGTCCAGAGCGGCTTCCGAGGACAGTGTGGTGAGCATCGACGTGATCTGGAACGCGTAGGGCCGCGCGGACTCCAGGCGAGCCTGCGCCTTACCGATGCGCGACGTCGCGATCATCTCCTGAGCCTTGGTGATCTTCTTGATCGACCCGGCCGAGCGAATACGGCCGCGCAATTCGCGAAGTGTGGCAGCCATCGTTAGCTACTTCTTGTCCTTGCCGGAGGCCTTCTTGGAATCCTTGGATTCGTTGGATTCCTTTGGCTTTTCCTTCTTGACCTGTACGGACTCTTTTTCCAGATCCCCTTCGTCCAACGGCTCGACGTGCTCGTCGGGCACCACCGAACCACCGCCCGTGGCCGCGAAGCCCTTCTTGAAGTTGTTGATGATGTCGGTGAGCTGGTTTTCGCCTTCCTCGGACAGCTTCCCGCTGTCGCGAACCCCGGCCAGGAACTTCTCCTCCGATGCCCGCATATGGTCCAGCAACTCGGTTTCGAACCGCCTGACGTCCTCGACCGGCACGGAGTCCAGGTGACCGCCGGTGCCCAGGAAGATCGAGACCACTTGCTCCTCAACGGGCATGGGCTGGTACTGCGGTTGCTTGAGCAACTCGACCAGCCGCTCGCCGCGCTCCAATTGCGCCTTGGACGTGGCATCCAGGTCGGAGGCGAATGCAGCGAAGGACTCCAGCTCGCGGTACTGCGACAGGTCGAGACGCAAAGAGCCGGCCACTTCCTTCATGGCTTTGATCTGCGCGGCACCACCAACGCGCGACACCGAGACACCGACGTTGATCGCCGGCCGCACACCCTGGTTGAACAGGTCGGACTCCAGGAAGCACTGGCCGTCGGTGATCGAGATGACGTTGGTGGGGATGTAGGCGGAGATGTCGTTGGCCTTGGTCTCGATCACCGGCAGACCGGTCAGCGAGCCGCCGCCGAGGTCGTCGGACAGCTTGGCGCAACGCTCGAGCAGGCGGGAGTGCAGGTAGAACACGTCGCCGGGATAGGCCTCGCGCCCCGGCGGGCGGCGGAGCAGCAAGGAGATGGCGCGGTAGGCCTCGGCCTGCTTGCTCAGGTCGTCGAAGACGATCAGCACGTGCTTGCCCTCGTACATCCAGTGCTGCGCGATCGCCGAACCGGTATACGGCGCAAGCCATTTGAAGCCGGCGGAGTCTGACGCCGGCGCCGCCACGATGGTGGTGTAGTCCATCGCACCGCCCTCGTCGAGCGCGCGCCGGACCGACGCGATAGTGGTCCCCTTCTGGCCGATGGCCACGTACACGCACCGCACCTGCTTGCGCTCGTCGCCCGACTCCCAGTTCTCCCGCTGGTTGAGAATGGTGTCCACGCAGACAGCGGTTTTGCCGGTCTTACGGTCACCGATGATCAGCTGTCGCTGACCGCGCCCGATCGGGGTCATCGCGTCGATGGCCTTGATCCCGGTCTGCAGCGGCTCCTTGACGCTTTGCCGCTGGACCACAGATGGCGCCTGAATTTCGAGCGCTCGGCGGGTGTCGGTGTCGACGTCGCCCTGGCCGTCGATCGGCTGGCCGAGCGGATTGACCACGCGCCCCAGGAACGCGTCGCCGACGGGCACCGACAGGACCTCGCCGGTGCGCTTGACCTGTTGGCCTTGCTCGATCTTCTCGAAGTCACCCAGGATCACCGCGCCGATGTCGTGTTCATCGAGGTTCAGGGCGACGCCGAGGACCCCGCCCGGGAACTCGAGCAACTCCTGGGTCATGACAGAGGGCAAACCCTCGACGTGCGCGATACCGTCCCCGGCCTCGATGACCGAGCCGACCTCCTCACGGGCAGTATCGGAGGTGAAGGAGTCTACGTACTCCTCGATGGCGCTCTGGATGTCCTCAGCGGAGATGGTCAACTCGGCCATGGCTATTCGTCTTCCTACTTGATCGTTGTTCGCGTCGGGTCTTGATGGATGGTGCTGGTCAGTCCGGCAACTGAGCCTCGGCCGCAGCCAGTCGCGCCGATAGTGTCCCGTCGATCACCTCGTCACCGACGGAGATGAGCAGGCCACCCAGCAGCTCGGTGTCGACCTGCAGCTGAAGTGCCACCGGGTGGTCGTAGATGCGGCCGAGCACTTCGACGAGTCGGGTGGGCTGCGCATCGCTGAGTTCGGCTGCCGCGCTGACTTGCGCGACGATCTCGCTGCGGCGCGCCACCGCAACCTCCGTCAGGAATTGGACAGCCTCGTCGGCATTCTGGCCCCTCAGCAGCTCCACAGTCTGGGCCAGCAGTGCCATTGTGATCGGATTGACCCGGCCACTCGCGCTCTCAAGCACCTTGCGCAGGAGGCCGACTCGCCCCTCCACCGGAACGGAGTAGTCGCCCAGCAGGATCGCCAGCCGTGGCTCCGCGTCGAGGATGCGCGAGATGCGGAACAGTTGGTCTTCGACCTCGTCGGTCTTGTCCTCCCGTTCGGCGACCTCGAGCAACGCTTGCCGAGACATGTGCTCGATGGCATCGATGAGGTCGGAGTTGGCCGACCAACGCTCCGATACGGCCGAGCGCAACACCTCGAGCGTTGCGTCGCCGACCTTGCCGGAGAGCAGCCGCTCGATCAACTGGACCCTGGGGGCCCCATCCTCGGCGGGGACGGTGAGATAGCGCGTGACAACAATCTCGCGGTCCAGCATCTGGGCCACCTGAACCAGTTCACTGGAGAGATCCGAAAGCCCCTTGTTGTCAAGGTCTTTGGCAATGGTGCCGAACTTGTCCGACAGATTGTCCAGTGCGACGCGGCTCGACGCGCGCATCTTGGTCATCAAGGGATACTGGACGTCGGCCGGGGAGGGCGCCATTTCGTCGAGCTGCTCGAGGAACCTGTCAACGGTGGCCGACTGCTGTTCCGAGTCGGCGACGTAGTTCCGCACCAACTCCCCCGCCTGACGCACAGCTTCGTGGCCCAGTTCCAAACGGAGCTGCCGGCTCAGCTGGGTACGCAAGAGCTCGACCTGCCGACTGCCCTGAGCGCCGATGCGTTCGGATTCGACCTCGGCTTGGGCCCGCAACTGTTCGACGATGCGGCCCGAGTCTGTCTTGGCCTCCTCGACGATCCGTTCGCCCTCCGATTTGGCGGATTCGATGGCGTTGCTATGTGCCGTTTTCGATTCGGTCAGCCGATCGCTGGCTGTCGCAGCGTCTTTCAGCTGCTGGCGCACGGCGTCTTGCCGAGCGGTCATCAGGCGACGCACCGGCGGCACGACATACCGCACGACCAGTAACACGATGGCCGCGAATCCGATCAACTGCCCGATGAAAGTCGACATAGGTGATTACCGCCCGGACTTCCCTGTTGCGGATGCGCTCGCGGTGGCGGCGACCTCGACGCCCAGGATCCGGCTGGCCAGTGTCGCCGACATCGCGGCCACGTTGGCACGCAGATCCAGTTCCACGGCGTCCCTCTCCCGCTTCAATTGCTCGGATGCCATTTGCAACGTCGACATCACCTGTTGTTCAGCACGGGCGCGCGCGTCTTCGACCACTTTACGGCCTTCGGCGCGGGCGTTGTCGCGCAAAGACGACGCCTGAACCCGCGCCTCGGTCAGGGCTTCTTCGTAGTCGGCCTTGGCCGCTTCGAATTGCTCGGCCGCCTTCTTGTTGTCGGCGACCGTCTTGGCGACCATGGCGTCGCGCTCGTGCAACACCTTCATGATCGGCGGCACGACGAATGTGCCGATGACGGCCAGCACGATGAGGAAGATGGCCAGCACGAAGAAGAAGGTGCCGTTCGGGACGAGGAAGTTGCTGCCTCCCTCCGCCACCACCTGGCTGGATGCCAGGATGCTCAGGTTCGCGTCACCCATTGCAGCGAATTACTTGACCGGGGTAGCGAAGACGAACAGCGCCATGAACGCGAGGTTGATGAAGTAGGCCGCCTCGACCAGACCGACCGTGATGAAGAACGGCGTGAACAGCCGGCCCTGCGCCTCGGGTTGCCGGGCTATACCCGAAACCAGCGCGTTACCGGCGATACCGTCACCGATGCCGGCTCCGATCGCACCGCCACCCATGATCAGGCCTCCGCCGATGAGAGCGGCGGCAGCGATTTGAGGGTCCATGCCTGCCATTCTTTTCCTCCTTGATAACTGGTAGGGGTCTACCAGGCCTTTGTAATGATGTGTGGGTCAAGACGATTCATGGTTGTCT
>DASTKA010000653.1:0-2012 GCA_035716165.1 Mycobacterium sp.
GCACGGATTACCAACTCGCCGCCGCGGACAAGGAACGCAGTTCTGCAGCGACGCCTCTAATAGTTCAACGGCGACAGGTTGAATGGATCGCTCTCGAACTATCCGATTGGCGGCCGGCGTCGACACGCTCCGACGGGTGAGACTGCATTTGGTGGCGGCCGCTGTTGGTCGTGACAGTCGTTTGCCACAGATTGGAAATCCCCTGCCCCTCACCGCGTGGTGTCGCGTAGTGTGTTTGCGCGTACAAGCTTTTGTAAACCCTTCAAGGTGTGCCGGATCGGTAGCCCGTTCGGCCAGACCGATCGAAGGAGAGGGGCAACGAATGAGTTCCACCGCGGTGAACGTGACGCGGGACGAGGACGGCAACATAGTCGCTCACTGGACCGGCACGGTGTCGTTCCATCCGAGTGTCTATGGCGACCCCAGCGCGTTCGGGTCGCTGATCACCGAGTGCGTGGAGGACTTCGAACGGGAGTTGCGGGCGGAGATCAACCAGGACTTCACGAGGTAGGCAAAGTCGCATGCCACCTGCCGTCGATGGATCTCGTGCCGACGCGCAGCTCACGCCTGTCAACGCACGATGGGGCACTTCTCCCGCCAGCAGGCAGGGTTGGGCCTGATTTCCTCGTTTCCGACTGCCACGACCAGGGCAACGCCGACGAGAACCACCAGAGGCACGAACACGAACGGGTACAGGGCGATCGCGGCCAAGCCGATGAGCGTGCCCGGCACCGCCAACGCCAGCGCGGCCGTCCGATGCCGATCGCTTTGCTCGACGAGCCTTGCCAGCGCCGCGAACACCACCTCGGCCCACGGATGCCGGTGCGCCCAACTGCCGTACGAGCGACGGGTCTCGAGGCCGCAACCCACGCAGGTTTGCCCGCTCATCCGCATATGATCTCACCGCGTCGGGCAATTCGTGCCGAAAATGCGACTCCGCCGAGCCAATTCAACACAGTGCATGTGTCACCAGCGTTACGCGGATGGAATTCGTGCGCGATGCGGCCCCTTTGACCACCCGAACAAAAGCGGCACAACTGAATTGGCTATGCGACCGCCGCGGTCTCCGCTTGGGCAACCTCGGCCGCGGCTCGCTCGCCGGAGCGAATCGCGCCATCGATCCACCCGCACATGACGGCCGAGCTTTCGGTGCCGGCCCAATGGATCCGGCCGCAGGGCCGGCGCAGCGTATAGCCGTATTCGGTCAGCACGCCGGTGGGGGCGTGGCCGATCATTCCGCCACCGGAATACCGGTCCACAGTCCAGTTCTGTTCGTGGAATTCCATTGCCGCTTTCGCCTTTTCGCCGAACCGGTCGACGAGTTCACCGATGACCAGCGCTTTGCGCTCGGCCTCGTCGAGCTGTGTCAGCCGGCGCGCCGCGGGTCCTTCGGTGATCACGCACATGATTCCCGGGGTTCCCGTGTCGGTACAGGCGTCAATGGTCAAGGTGGCCGGGGATCCTGGCGAGGCTGACTGGCCGGAGAATCCGTCGGCACGCCAGAACGGCTCGTCGTAGAAGATCGACGTCTTGATGACGGCGCCGCCCGGCATGCGCTGGTGCAGGAATGCCCGGTCCACCGGGAGCATCGGCTCGTAGTGGATCGAGGCGGCGATCGCCAGTGGGATCGCGACGATGGCTCGACGCGCCCGCACCGTCAGGTCGGCCGCGGTGACCGTCACTCCGTCGACATCCTGGGCGATCTGGTGGACCGGCTGCGAGAGGTGCAGCGTGTCGCCCAGCTCGCGGATCATCGGGCGGTGCAGGGCACCCATGCCGCCGACCGGGCGGGCATCTTGTGAGCCACCCTTGCCAGAAATCGCAAAGGTGAGTCCGCCCGCGGAGGCCGTCTGCAGCAACCCCCACAGCAACGACGTCTCAGACGCGGCCGAGGTGTACAGGCCGGCAAAGGCCATGTCGAGCATCTTGGCGGTGTCCTTGGACATGGAATTCTTTTCGATCCACTGCCCAATGCTGATTCGGTCCCACTCCTGGGCCTTCTTCGCCTCCCA
>DASTKA010000654.1:0-2041 GCA_035716165.1 Mycobacterium sp.
CCGAGACGCGGATTTCGAACGCGCCCTCGTGATGCCGTCGATGGTGAAACCTGCATAAGCTGATCAAGTTCGCGAGCTCGGTGAGACCGAGGTCGAGCCAGTGCCGAATGTGATGGCCCTCTGTTCTTTTCGCCGGCACGCCGCACCCCGGATACCGGCAGCCGCGGTCGCGGGCTTGGAGCGCAAGCCGCATTCGCGGTGAAATGACCCGCTTGGCTCTGCCGACGTCGAGGGGCTTGCCGTCGCGTTCGAGAATGGCAACCACGTCGGAGTCGCACGCAAGCCATTGCGCGGCCACGGGCGAGAGCCAGGAGCCATCCTCGATGTGGCACCGACCGGAATCGTCACGCTTGATCAGCGCTGAAGCGTCGACGTGAACGACCATCTGACGGGTGGGCGCGACCGCGGGCTCGGGAGAGTCGGCGGCCACCCGCTGTTCGCATATGCGGACGAGCGCATCGGCACACAGAACGGATCGGCGCCCGTGCTCGGGCGTGGGTCCGCCGCGTTCCTGATCGCTTGCGGCGCGCTCGGTGAAGATGTCACTCGCGACCGAATCGATTGCGGCCATGACTACAGCACCGTCCTCGCGCGGAAGGACCGCGAGTATCTCGACCATGCCGTCCTCACGCCACCAGCGGCGCAGGCTGCGGTGCGCAAGCTCGTCATCGCCGCGACGGGGATCATTGACGTCGAGCGCGCTGCGCACTGCGCGGCAGATGCGCTCGAGCTGCGAACCGGAGGCCTCCAACGCCACCCCGAGCCACACCGTCTCGTCCTCCGGGGTCGCCACGCGAGTGACGGCCCGCACCTTGTCGAAGGACAATCGCCCCTCACTGAACGCGCCAGCGATGCGTGGCAACTGTTCGAGCGCGTGGCCAACGCGCACCACCTCGCTGCTCATGTGTAGCCCGAAGCCGGTGTACACCGAGAGCCAGTGCGCGAGGCTGCGAAATCCGCCGTCGGCCCACTCACCTCCGGCGTCATAGCGGGCGACGAGCGTGGTGAGTTGCGCGGTCCCGGCGTGAAGCTGCGCCGCGAGGACCCGGATCTTGTCCGGTTCGCTGACTGTCTCGGCGCCACTCACACAGGTAAGTATATACGTACAAGTGTTCGCTGGTCAAGGTTGTGGAGGAGTGACGTCTGTCCGCGAAGTCCCGGGTTGAACAAGTCGTCAACCTCGGAGACGAACATGCCGATGTTCACTGTGAATCGGTCCCCCCGTGCTACGTGAATGGTGTTGGCGGCGGAATTGAATGATCACCGAACGGCGGCGATCGCTGACGACGGTTCGGCGGGCTTGAGCGCCGACGTACTCATGACGTCAGCGAGTCCTGGCTGCAGCGCGACGCGATGATGATGAAGGCGGCGGCACTCAGTCACGGGTGAGCTCGGCAGCTGCGCGCTTGGCACAGGCGTCGTCGACGAGCGCCTTGCCTTCGGCCGCGGCGGCGATCAGCGCAGCGGTGGCGGCGTTGTTGAGCTGGCGCGGCAGGCCGTTGGCGGCGCGATGCAGCCGGGCGACGGCGTCGTCGGCGAAGAGTGGGTCGGTGCGGCCGACGAGGGCGAGATGATGGCGCAGGTAGCTGAGTGACTCGCTGAGATCCATCGGGGTCAGCGCGAAGCGGACAGCAATGCGTTGGTCCAGGGCGGCGAATGCTCCCATGCGGAGGCGGCGGGAGAGTGTCGGCTGGCCGACGAGAATCCCAACGAAGGGTGTGCGCGAGTCGAAGTCGGCGTTGGTGAGCAGGCGCAGCTCCTCGATTTGTTCCGGGGTGAGCAGGTGCGCCTCGTCGACCACGAGGATGACGCGGCGGTGGCGTTCCGCCTCCTCGGCGGCGAGCACGTCGGCGGTCTGGGCGATGAGCTCGGCCTTGCGATATCGGGGCACGCCGCCGAGCGTGGTGACGATGGCGACGTAGATCACCTGAAAACGCGTGCGGTCGAGGCCGTCGACGGCGGCGCGTACGGCGATCGTCTTGCCGCAGCCGACCTCGCCGACGAGTACGCCGAGGAGGCCTTCGCTGATGCAGAAGCCGAT
>DASTKA010000655.1:0-2296 GCA_035716165.1 Mycobacterium sp.
TGGTCGTGTTCGACCAGAGCACGCACCCGGCTCGTGGGAACCGCCAACACCTCGCCCTCGACCACCACGATCGCGGTGTAGAACGCCGGCTGGCCTTCCAGATCACCGAGCTCCCCCAGGAACCTGCCGGCTCCGTGCACGCGCAGCAACTGCCGCTCACCCGAATCGTCGTCGGTCACGATTGCGACTTTGCCCGACAACACCACAAATAACTCGTCGGATCGCATCCCCTCGCGAACCAGGACCTCGTCAACCCCGACCCGCCGCCTGCTGCCGCCGCGAAGCAGTGTCGCGATCTGGTCCTCGGTCAACCGTGGGTATGCACCGAACAGGTCGGGGGTCTCCTCCCACTCCTGGGTGGAAGGGACCGACGATTCCACGGACGTTACTTCAGACATCAGCCACCTCAGACAAAGGCTTCGTGGACATAACACCAACGCCACGATTCACCGGGCTCGAAAGATTGGACAATTGGATGGCCCACCGTGTGGGCGTGTTTACGGGCGTGGCGCATCGGAGACGAATCGCAACAGCCGACGTGCCCGCAGCTCAGGCACAGCCGAAGATGCACCCACGGGGTGTGCTGACGCAAACATTCCTCGCAGCCATCGGGAGTTCTGGGAGTGACCCGGCGAATAGCCGCCAAGTCGGGGTCGAATATCGACGTCATGATTGCGCCTCCTTGGTTGTCGTTGACAGCGCCTGGTCAAGCCAATTACGCAGCGCCGCAACGGGAGCGGCACCCGATTGCCGCCCCAGTACTTGCCCGTGATCAAGGAGCAGCAGTGTCGGTACCGCCCGCACCGTGAACCGCTGTGAAATCGCCGGCGCCTTGTCCACATCGACCTTGACCAGTTTGAGTTGTCCGGCGCGTTCGCTCGCGAGCTGTTCCAGCGCCGGACTCACCATGCGGCACGGCCCACACCAGGGTGCCCACAGGTCGACAAGTACTGGAACCGTGGACTTTTCGGCAACCTCGGCGAAGTCCAGGTCACCGGCCGCTGCGATCCACGGCAGCCACTGGTGACAGTTGGCGCACCGGGGCTTCCCCGCGGCCGCCGCGGGTACGCGGTTGCGTTTTCCGCAGTGCGGGCATGTCACGATGTCTGTTTCCATGGCGCGTCCTCCGTCAGGCCGCCAGGGCCGGTTCCGAATAGGCCACGGCGAGTTCGCCATTGTCCACGGTGATGCGGATCTTGCCACCGCCCGCGATGTCGCCGCGTAGCAACGCTCGGCCGATCTTGGTCTCCACCTCGTGGGCGATGTAGCGGCGCAGCGGCCGCGCCCCATACACCGGATCGTAGCCGTGTTCGGCGATCATCCGGCGAGCGTCCGGGGTGATGTCGAGCTCGATCTGCCTTTCCGCCAATCGATCCCGGAGCTCGGCCAGCTGCAGCTCGACGATCCGTTCGAGCTGCGGCATCGACAGCGGGGTAAACAACACTATGTCGTCGACGCGGTTGAGGAACTCGGGCCGGAAGTGTCCGCGCAGCTCGGCCATCACCCGGTCGCGCGCGTCGGGCTTGATCTCGCCGTCCGCGGTGACGCCGTCGAGCAGGTGGTGCGATCCGATGTTGGAGGTCATGATGACCACCGTGTTGCGGAAGTCGACCTGACGCCCCTGTGCATCGGTGAGCCGGCCATCGTCGAGCACCTGCAGCAGGGTGTTGAACACATCGGCGTGCGCCTTTTCGATCTCGTCAAGGAGCACCACCGAGTAGGGCTTGCGACGCACCGCTTCGGTGAGCTGGCCGCCCTCCTCGTAGCCGACGTATCCCGGTGGGGCACCGACCAACCGGCTCACCGTGTGACGCTCCTGGTACTCGCTCATGTCAAGCCGGACCATGTTGTCCTCGCTGTCGAACAGCGCTGCGGCCAGCGTCTTGGCGAGCTCGGTCTTACCGACCCCGGTGGGTCCGAGGAAGATGAACGACCCGATCGGGCGGCGCGGATCCCGGATTCCGGAGCGGGCCCGAATCACGGCATCGGCGACGAGCTGGACCGCCTCGTCTTGCCCGATCACCCGCTCGTGCAGTATTTCGTCGAGCCGCAGCAGCTTTTCCCGTTCGCCCTCCTGCAATCGCGCGACCGGGATGCCGGTCCATGCGGCCACGATTTCGGCGATCTCGTCCTCGGTGACGGCCTCGCGCAGCAGCCGCTTTTCGCCCTGCTTGGACGTCAGCTGTTCTTCGGCGGCTTGCAATTTGCGTTCCAGTTCGGTGATCTGGCCGTAGCGCAACTCGGCCGCCCGGTTGAGGTCATAGTTGCGTTCGGCTTCTTCGGCCTCGTGCCGGAG
>DASTKA010000656.1:0-2812 GCA_035716165.1 Mycobacterium sp.
CGATTGCGGCGCCTTCAGCTACGACGCCGAAGACGACTACCCGGCGTTCTGCATCGCCGCCGCGACCCGCACGGTGGCCGACCCGGACAGCCTGGGCATCGTGCTGGGCGGGTCGGGCAACGGCGAGCAGATCGCCGCGAACAAGGTTCCCGGCGCCCGGTGCGCTCTGGCCTGGAGCGTCGAAACGGCGGCGCTGGCCCGCGAACACAACAACGCCCAACTGATCGGCATCGGCGCTCGCATGCACACGGTCGCCGAGGCGCTGGCCATCGTCGACGCCTTCTTGACCACACCGTGGTCGAAAGCCGAACGCCACCAACGGCGTATCGACATATTGGCCGAATACGAACGCACCCACCAGGCCCCGCCGGTACCCGGCGCGGCGGGCTGACGCCGGAAGGTCTGCGCGTGCCCGAAGGGCATACCCTGCACCGGCTGGCCCGGCTGCACCAACGCCGATACGCCGGCGCCCCCGTCGCGGTGTCGAGTCCACAGGGCCGCTTCGCCGATTCGGCCGCGGTGGTTGACGGCCGGGTCTTGCAGCGCACCAGCGCCTGGGGCAAACACTTGTTCCATCACTACGCCGGCGGCCCGATCGTGCACGTGCATCTCGGGCTGTACGGCGCCTTCACCGAATGGGAACGTCCCGGCGACGGACTGTTTCCCGAAGCGGTCGGCCAAGTGCGGATGCGCATGATCGGCGCCGGCTACGGCACCGATCTGCGCGGCCCGACGGTGTGCGAAGTCATCGACGAGGGCCAGGTCAGCGACGTCCTGGCCAGGCTGGGCCCCGACCCGCTGCGCAGCGACGCCGATCCGTCGTGGGCATGGAAGCGGATTGCCAAGTCCCGCAGGCCTATTGGCGCGCTGCTGATGGATCAGACCGTGATGGCCGGCGTGGGCAACGTCTACCGCAGCGAGTTGCTGTTCCGCCACCGCATCGACCCGTTCCGGCCCGGCCGCGACGTCGGCGAGGACGAGTTCGACGCGGCCTGGACCGATCTGGTCGCGCTGATGAAGGTCGGCTTGCGTAGCGGCAAGATCGTCGTGGTGCGGCCCGAACACGACCACGGTGCGCCGTCGTACCGACCCGATCGGCCCCGCACCTACGTCTACCGGCGTGCGGGCGAACCCTGCCGGGTGTGCGGCGATCCGATTCGCACGACGGTCCTCGAGGGACGAAACGTCTTCTGGTGCCCGACCTGCCAGAAATGAGCGGGCGGCCCGATGGACGTAACCTCGCAGTTCATTGGTGATTTATGCGGATTCCCAGGAACCTTCCAGCAAGCCAAGCCTGCACCCTGGGGGTTTTCAGCGAAGTTTCAGCGGGTAGCCAGACAAGCATGAAAGCTCATACACGGTTTGTTGCAACGATCTTCGCCATAGCCGTCGCTCTGGGCCTAGCAGGGGTGGGGGCCGCATCTGAAGCTCAGGCGCAGCCTGGGCCGTTCCCGCAATGGTGCCCGGGCGAGTACTGGGATCCAGGCTGGGGCGATAACTGGGACTGGAATGGCTGCCATGACTGGCGCCATGGAGACTGGGACCGCGACCACCCGGGCGGCTGGGACCGCGGGCCGGGTTGGGACCGCGATCACCCGGGTTGGGATAACGATCACCCAGGCGGGCCGGGTTGGGACCACGACCACCCGGGGCCTGGCGGTGGATGGAATCGATGACACATCGATGATTTGACCGACCGATGACAAAAGGGGTGCGAGCCACGCATGTGGCTCGCACCCTTTTATTTAGGCAATCAGACCCCCGGCCTGGTCGGAACCGCTGGTCCTGAACGGCCCGCGCAATCAAATGCGCCCTGCGCGATGCACAGCGGGGCGCATTCGCGCCCGAAATCTAGATGACTCCGAGTACGGAGTAGACCGCGTTCGACAGGGCCAGGCTGCGTGGGTCGGCGTTGGACTTGGTGGCGTCGAAGCGGTTGGCCACGTAGGCGTAGCCGATCCGGTGCTCGAGATCGACGAAGCCGAACGAGCCGCCGAGGCCGCCATGCCCGAAGATCCGCGGGTTGGGCCCGTTGACGTGGCGCTGGTTGAGCATGTAGCCCAAACCCCAGCCGTGGTCGGCGACCCGTGGCCCCAGCACCAGGTCGGTGTCCAGCCCGCCCTGGCAGACCCGCACCAGATCCATGTGCTCGCGGCTGAGCACCTTCTCCTGGGCGAGGGCGTTGTAGAACGTCGCCAATCCCAGCGCCGAGACCTGCCCGTTGGTGCCGGGGAACTCCAGCTCGCGCCACAAATCGAGGTCATACGAGCTCACCTCGTCGTCGGGCGAGAATCCCATGGCGACGGCCAGCCCGGCCTTGGGGTGATCGGCCAGCGACGTCGGGTGAGTCGGCGCGTTGACGTCGATTAGCAGGTCACGCATGTGTGGCTTGTTCACCCGCTCGGCGCAGCGCCGTTGATCGGCAGGGGACAGGCCGATGTGGATGTCGGCGCCCAACGGCTCGGCGATCTCAGTGCGCAGGTATTGCCCGACGGTGCGCCCGGTCACCCGGCGGAACACCTCGCCGAGGATGAAGCCGTAGGTGGTCATGTGATACCCCTGCGCGGTTCCCGGCTCCCACCACGGTTCGGCCGCCGCGATCCGCTCGCAGGCGAAGCGCCAGTCGGTGACCTGCTGCCAGGTCATCGGCTCGCGTGGCCCGATGGCACCCGACCGGTGGCTCAGCACCATCGCCAGGGTGATGTCCTGCTTGCCGGCCTGCCCGAACTCGGGCCAATAGCGGGCCACCGGCGCCTGCAGGTCCAGCTCGCCGCGATCGGCCAGCTGGTGCACGCAGGTCGACGTCAGGCCC